>NZ_JBNGCU010000040.1:0-16668 GCF_049974945.1 Methanocrinis sp.
GCCACATCGCCCTCACCGAGGACCCCGAGGAGGCGAAAAAGAAGGTGATGAGGGCAGTGACCGGCGGAAGGCAGAGCCTGGCCGAGCAGAAGAAGCTCGGTGGCGAGCCCGATAAGTGCACCGTCTACGAGCTGATGCTCTTCCACCTCTCTGAGGACGAGGCTGAGCTTCAGGAGATCTTCGATGGATGCAGGAGCGGCGAGAGGGTCTGCGGGACCTGCAAGAAGGAGGCTGCCGAGAGGATCAGCCAGTTTCTGACCGAGCACCAGCGGGAGAGGGAGGCCGCCAGGGAGAGGCTTTCCGAGTACGGCCTGGGGTAGGGCGGCGATCTCGCCCATCCAACTATTTTTCAGCAGGGTCGAAATCGATCTCCGTCGGCTCGATGAAGGGCCGATCGAATTATCTGACGGCGTTTTTAAATGGGGGAGGTCGTCAGCGCGTTCGAGAAACATAAAGAAAAAGATTTTATTTGTGGAGGTGACATATACTTAATTAATTTGGATATATCCGATCTGGATGTACCGGTTTAAACAAGGTTGATGGCCGCAATTCTATTGTTTACAATAGGATATTTGAGAGCGAAAGATAAGGAGGTCGTGGGATATGAAGAAGATCGGACTTATGGGAAAAGGGAAGGAAATAGCGTCGTCGGACGGCGATGGATGCAAATCCGTAAAATGGGTACTGGGATCAATTTTAGTGCTCTTCACTCTGATCTTGGCCGCGATCCTGGTTAAAGGTCTGGTCCTCCTCCCCGCTGGAAATGCACAACCGTCAGACAGCATGCCGGCTGAGAGCAGCGTCTGGGCCGCCATCATCATTTTGGCGATCGTCTTTCTGCTCCTCCTTTATATGGGGTGTTCTGTCGACGGGTCCTTGGATCAGGGAGAGATGAGACGGGCCATAGCAGGCACCTTTGTCTTGGGATTCACGATGCTGATCTTCTTCCTGGCTCGCTTTGAGGTGAAAAATGATGATATCATCACCTCGTACCTCCAGATGGTGGGCGTGATCATAGGGTTTTACTTCGGCGCCAAGACCGCCCTGGCGGGGTCCAGCTCAGAAAAATCTCCGGTGGACGATGCCATGGACTTCGCCGATGAGGCAAAGATAGACGCCGAACATGCCACGAGTTATGCTGAAATGGCCGAGGCAAAGGCAAAATCGGCAAAAAGCAAGGAAGATGATGGCGCGAAAGAGGCGAGGGTCCTTCTGGACAACGCCAAAACATGGGTAGAAAAAGCGAAAGATGCCGCCGATAACGCATCTAAAGCTGCCAAAAAGGCAGAAGACTCCAAAAGAGCGAGGGATGCTGCTGAAAAAGCCAAGAACCTGGCCTCAGGGGCGGAAGAAAGCTACAAAAACGCTGAGACTGCTTATGGGAATATTGGGGGAGGAACGGAGGAGGAAGGCCAGCCTCCTGCAACCTGACCTTGAGGGGCAGATTTGGCCCCTCACCCACCACGAAGGGAACTTCCGATCTCGCCAGATCCGCAGGGCCATCTATCCTCGACCCCGTCAACATGGTCGCTCTGGAAATGAATTTTAAATTATTTATTAAATATGGGTGGGCCTATTTGGTGACCAAAAGATTGCAGAAGATCCGGACCGAGGTCGAAGCCCGTTTTATCAATTTAGCTGTTGTTTTGTACAATTTTATGGATAAAATAGATCTCGTCTTATCTATATTCTTTCCCATCTCCGCATTTTTAGGGCTGTTCTTCCTCCACCTGGAATCGCGGTGGGACGGCCTGGTATATTTATATTTAATTATATTCATATTTTCGGGCGTGGCAGTAAATAGGTTATTTTCCCTGGGAGATATGGGATCAGCTTCCAAAACCTGGAGCCTGACCGTCGGATTCTACCTGGTTACTATTTTGGCGTTCCTCACCTTCGTCCGCGAAGTCCAGAGCAGGGGATATCTCTGCACCGGAGCCGTCTTTGCGGGATTTGCCCTGACGGCTGTCATCGCTCTATTGGCGCTCGAAAATAGGTCTTGATCTCAGCTCAGACTTCGTCCTTCCTCTTATCCACCACCCGGATCTCCTCGATCGCGGTCAAGGGGTAGTTTCCGGTCTCGTCCTTTTCCCGGGACTTGACCATATCCCAGACGTTGAGGAGGGCCGCCGAGACCCCGGCCAGGGCCTCCATCTCGACGCCGGTCCTGCTGACGGAGGTGACGACAACCGTCGCCCTGATCTGGTCGGGCAGAAGCTCGAAGGCCACCTCGACCCCGGTGATGGGGATCGGGTGGCACATGGGTATCTGTCTCGGCGTCTCCTTCACCGCCTGGATCGCCGCCACCCTGGCCACGGTGAGGACATCACCCTTCTCCACCTCGCCCTTCCCGATAGCCTCAATAGTCGTCTCTTTGAGACGGATGACGGCCGAGGCGACGGCCCTCCGCCCAAGGGGGGGCTTATCGGTGATCTCCACCATCCCCCCCCGATCTTCCCGACGATCTGGATCTAGGTCCGACTTCACAGTATCACATCACAGCCTCTTGACCCTGTGACCTCGTGGCCTCACTGCCACATGGCCCGAGGTATATTCTCGATGACGTCGGTGGCCAGGAGGGAGTAGCCCCTCTCCTCGAAGGCGAGGTCGCCGGCGGTCCCATTGACGAAGGCCGCGGCGACGGCGGCCCTCAGCGGCGGCGCCTTGGAGTAGAAGGCCCCGGCGATCCCCGCCAGGACGTCCCCGGTCCCGCCGACGGTCATCCCGGCGTTCCCGGTGGCGTTGCCTCGAACGACCTCGCCGTCGGTGATCAGGTCGACCTTCCCCTTGAGGAGGATGGTGAGTGCCATGTCCCTGGCAAAGCTCATCAATGTCTCCTTCTGGACCCGGCCCGGCGGCACCTTGATGGAGCTGACCCTCCGAAACTCGCTCTCGTGGGGGGTTATGATCCCTTTGAGAGGGATTCCGGGGAGGAGGGCGTCGGCGTCCATCACCACCCTCTCGCATTTGGGGACGATCTTCGCCAGGGCCTCCCTCGTCTCAGGGTGGCGGCCCAGGCCCATTCCGACGACGACGACGTCGTGGCGGGGTATCAGGTCGCCGAGAAGGTCCAGGTCGTTGGGACAGAGGTGGTCGCAGGAGAGGGGCCTGACGATCAGGTTCGGGGAGAACCCGGCGATCGTCCCAGCGACGTTGGCTGGGGCAGCGACGGTGACCAGGTCCGCTCCGGCCCGGAGGGCGGCCATCGCCGATAGGGCGGGAGCGCCGCTGTAAGGACCGCCCCCGATAACGAGAACCCTGCCGTTCTGGCCCTTGTGGCTGGCGGAGGCCCGGCCAGCCACCAGGGCGAGATCGCCGGGGCCAGCCAGAAACTCGGCGGCGGGCGGTATTCCGATCCCCGCCACCACCACCTCTCCGAGGGTGTCGTCTTTGGGCCTGTGAAAGGTGACGGTGACCTCGGGATCGACGACCTTATCGGTCCCCAGGCCGCTGGGGACGTCCACCGAGATGACTCTCCTCTTCGAGGAGTTGATGGCGTCGATCGCCTCAGCCTCGAGGCCCCGGACTCTTCCGCGGACGCCGGTCCCGAAGACGGCGTCCAGGATCAGGTCGTAGCTGGAGAGGGAGTCCAGGTCCCCCGGATCTCGGACCTCTCGGAGGTCGAGGTTGAGCCGCTCCAGGATCTCCCAGTTTTGCCTCGCCTCTTCGGTGGAGATCTCTTTTGATCTGCCGAGAAGAAAGACCGTCACCTCGAAGTCTGCGAGGTGGCGGGCGGCGACGAAGGCGTCACCGCCGTTGTTGCCGCGACCTGCGACAACGGCTATCTTCCTTCCTCGGGCCCTCTTTCGCGCCTCCTGGGCGAGGGCCGCCCCAGCGTTCTCCATCAGCTGGAGGGGGATCAGGCCAAAATAGGTGCAGTTTGCGTCGACGGCTCTCATCTCGTCGGGAGAGATCGGTCTCATGCAGAGCAGATGGATCGCTGAAATGATAAAAGTTGTGGGATGTGCTCCTCACCAGGATATCTTCTTTCGGTAGTGGTTTCGCACCAGGATCGCCACCATGTTGATGGAGAGGACCAAGGCCAGAAGGACCAGGGCCGTTCCCCAGGCCTTCTGCTCCACGTCCCAGGCTCCGAGGAAGTATATCAGGTTGAGGAGATGATAGCAGAGGTTGTTGACGGGCTGGGAGACGTCGGGGACGACGCCGTAGAACATGTGGACGGGGGTGGCGGAGAAGGTGACGGCGGTCCACATGATGGGGGCGGTCTCTCCGGCGGCTCGAGCGACGCCGATGATCAGCCCCGTGAGGACTCCGGGAAGGGCCGATGGGATCACCACCTTCCGGATGGTCTGCCACCTGGTGGCGCCGAGGGCGACGCTCCCCTCCCGCAGAGAGTTGGGAACGCTCTTCAAGGCCTCCTGGCTGGTGAGGATTATAGTGGGCAGGTTCATCAGCCCCAGTATTATCGATCCCGCGAGGAGAGATAGGCCGAAGGTCGCCACCAGGAAGGCGAGGCCAAAGAGGCCGTAGACGACAGAGGGCACGCCGTTGAGACAGCCTACAGCTATGGTGACGATCCGCTTCAGCCCCGAGTGCTTCGAGTACTCGTTGAGATAGATGGCGGCTCCGATCCCCAGGGGCGCCGATATCAGCATCGCTCCCATCACCAGCCAGAACGTCCCCTCGATGCAGGTGCTGATCCCCCCCTCCTGGCCGAGCCGGAGGTGGGGCTGGGTCAGAAACTCCCAGCTTATGGCTCCGATCCCCCGAAAGAGGATCACAGAGATGATCCCTCCCAAAAGCAGGAGAGTGAAGACCGCCGAGAGCCTGACCATGGAGAAGACCAGAACCTCTCGGCCCCGGGTGCTGTAGCCGTAGAGGAGGTTGATCGAGTCCTTTATCGCGAGGAAGCTTCCGAGGAGGATCAGAAAAGGGAGGACGAGATCGTAGGTGAAGACGCCGCTCAGCCCCAGAATCTGAAGCTCCAGGCCGGGCTGGACCCGGCCCGAGAAGACGAGGAGAAATACGGTGAGGAGATAGAGCAGATCTGCGGCCAAGGGCAGAAGCCTCTCCCCCGTCCAGACGACGGGCCTCTGGTCAGAGGTCACCCGGCGCAGGGAGAGGGCGGAGGCCGATATGAGGAGTAGACAGACCAGCACTCCGGCCTCCCAGAAAGGGACCAGGGGAATTTCTTCCGACTGGATTATCAGGTAGTAGAGAGAGGAGGTCAGCAAAAAGAGGGCGATGACGATCGACGCCAGGGGTGCCGGCTTGATCTTCTTCATATCAGTATCCTCCGAACTTCTTCTGGATCGCAGCCCTGACTAGGTCAGCCGATACGTTGAGGACGGTGACGATCACCAAGAGGACGAACCCTACGGCGAAGAGGGCGTGGTAGTGGATCGATCCGTGGGCCACCTCGCCCATCTCCCCGGCGATGACCGAGGTGAAGATCGCTCCCCGGTCGAAGGGGTCGAAGAAGGGGGTCGGCAGCCGTGCGACGTTCCCCACCACCAGAAGAGCGGCCATCGTCTCTCCGATGATCCTGCCCACGTTCAGGATCACGGCGGCGATGATCCCCGACGAGGCAGCCGGAAGGGTGACCCTTCTCACCGTCTGCCAGTGGGTGGCGCCGAGGGCGAAAGAGCCCTCCTTGAACTCCTTGGGAACCGCCCGCAGGGCGTCCTCGCAGATCGTGGTCAGGGCGGGGATGAACATGATCCCCAGGAGGATCGATCCCGCCAGAATCGACCTTCCTGTCAGCATCTCAAAGCTCCTCTCCAGATAGACCACCAGGACCAGAACGCCGAGAAAGCCGTAGACGATGGAAGGAACCCCTGCCAAGAGCTCGATGGCGGGCTTCAATAGCTCCCGTGACCAGGGACCCGCCAGCTCGGAGAGGTATATGGCCAGGGGCACCCCCACCAGGATGTTTATGAACAGGGCGATTAAGGTGATGAGGACCGAGCCGACGATGATCGGCATCATGCCGAAGATATCTCCTGCAGGATGCCACTTCTCTCCGAAGAGCATATCGAGGGGCCCCACCTCCCTGAAGGCGAGAAAGCTCTCGTAGGTGAGGAAGTAAAAGATCAGGACCATCACCAGTATGGACGTGATGGCGGCGAAGAAGAGGGCCGCCTCTACAAAGCCGTCGCCGTATCTGCGAGATCGGCTGGCTTTGCGTCTCTCTGGAGGATCCGTATCCATGCTATCTCACTGAGCGTTCGTTCATCGCTTAAAGCACTTATCTATATTCTCTATATAGGGTGGGTACCGCTATATATCTTGCATATAGCCGATGGCGGTCAGACGGACTTAGTGAAGATCGCTTGGGCGGGCGGTGGTCAGTACCCTCCGAACTTCTTCTTGATCGCGGCCCTGATGAAGTCCGCCGAGATGTTGAGGAAGGTCACGATCATCAAGAGGACGAACCCCACAGCGAAGAGGGAGTGATAGTGGATCGATCCGTGGGGGACCTCCCCCATCTCTCCTGCAATGACCGAGGTGAAGATGGCGCTCGGATCGAAGATGTCGAAGATCGGCGACGGTAGCCGTGCGACGTTCCCCACCACCAGTAGGGCGGCCATCGTCTCCCCGATTATGTTTCCGACGTTGAGAACGACGGCGGCGATGATCCCCGAGGAGGCGGCGGGAAGGGTGACCCCTCTCACCGTCTGCCAGCGGGTGGCTCCGAGGGCGAGGGAGCCCTCCTTGAACTCCTTGGGAACCGCCCGCAGGGCGTCCTCGCAGATCGTGGTCAGGGCGGGGATGAACATGATCCCCAGGAGGATCGATCCCGCCAGAATCGACCTTCCTGTCAGCATCTCAAAGCTCCTCTCCAGATAGACCACCAGGACCAGAACGCCGAGAAAGCCGTAGACGATGGAGGGGACCCCGGCCAGAAGCTCGATGGCGGGCTTCAAGAGGGAACGGCTCCGGGGTCCGGCCAGCTCCGCCAGGTAGATGGCCAGGGGAACTCCAACGAATATGTTTATGATCAGGGCCAGGAGGGTGACCATGATAGAGCCCGCGATTATGGGAGCCATGCCGAAGATGTTCCCTGCTGAGTGCCACTTCATGCCGAAGAGGAGATTGAAGGGTCCCACCTCCACGAAGGCCGCTAGGCTCTCGTGGATTAAAAAGTAGAATATGAGGACCATCACCAGGATCGACGTGATGGCGGTGAAGAAGAACGAATACTCGATCACCTTCTCTCGAATCTGGCGTTTCAGAAGGGTTCTCTTCTTCGGAGAGTCCATAAGGGTTTTCGACTTGGACATGGTATAAGCCACTTGTCCATATTTAATATATAGAGAATATTCTCGAAAATAATCTATATAGATATCTCTCGGACGAACGATCGGTCGCCAGATTTCTGAATAGATTTCAAGGTCGACGAGAGATGGGCGTATCATCTGAAGCCGTCGCCCCCGATCTATATAGAAAACGGTCAGAATATGAAATAAGCTGCCCTATTTATTATATTTGTGCAATACTTACATAAATCCGTCGTCTTCTGTCGGCCGTGGCGTTGGTGCGATCTTCTCGAAGATGAGAAAGACCGGCGCAGAAAAGCTCGCCACGTGATCTGACCAAAGAGGTATCGGAATGAGACGGATGCATTTAGACCGATGGGTTTTGGCCATATTGTTAGTTTCGGCTTCGCTTCCCCTGACGGCCGGAGGAGTCGATATGGAAGACGGCGCAGAAGACGGAGCAAAGAGCGTGATCTTCCTGATCGGTGACGGCATGGGATACGCTCAGGTGACCGCCGCGAGGTGGGAGAAGGCTGGAGGTGACCTGCCCGATTACCAGCCCACCCTGAACAGCTACCAGAATACCAGGCTCTACATGGACGAGATGGAGTACGCAGGACACATGTCCACCCACTCCCTGAACAGCTGGATCACCGACTCCGCAGCAGCGGTGACCGCCCTTGCCACTGGCGAGAAGACCTATAACGGGGTGATCAGCGTTGCGAACGTCAGCGATCGCGGCGAAGTGATGGGGCGCGAGAAAGCCACCGCATACGCCTTACCACTTAAGACCATCCTGGAGATGGCCGAGGAGGCCGGAAAGGCCACCGGTGTCGTCACCACCACCAGGATCACCCACGCCACCCCCGCCGGTTATTACGCCCACTCCGCCGATCGGGACTGGGAGAACGAGATCGCCGAGCAGTGCATCGAGAGCGATATGGAGGTCTCCATGGGTGGCGGCGCGAGCAAGTTCTCCTTCGAGAACCGCAGCCTCCTGGAGGAGGCGCTATCCCTGGGATGGACCGTGGTCACAAATGAGAGCGAGCTTGATGCAGTGGACTCCGCCGCCACCGAGAGGCTTCTGGGAATCTTCGCCGGCTCCCATATGTCCTACGAGCTGGACAGAGATCCTTCTCTTGAGCCGAGCCTGGCCGAGATGACCGAGACGGCTGTGGAGATCCTCTCCAAGGACGAGGACGGATTCTTCCTGATGGTGGAGGGTGGCAGGATCGACCACGCCGCCCACGCCCGGGACTACAAGAGGTGTGTCGTTGACACCGTCGCCTTCGATGATGCCGTAAAGGTGGCCCTCGACTACGCCGCCGAAAACCCCGACACCCTGGTGGTCGTCACCGCCGATCACGAGTGTGGCGGCCTGGTCCTCAGCTCCGCGTCCAGCGAGTACACCGAGGGCTGGGCGCCGAACTTCGGCTCTGGCGCCTACCCCACCAGTGAGACCTACAGCGACCTCAAGATCCTGGAGGAGGCGTCTCATACCTCCGTAGACGTCCCCCTCTTCGCGAGCGGCCCCACTGCGATCGAGTTTTCCCGGGGACTGATCGACAACAGCGAGATATTCACCCTGCTGAAAGAGGCGATGGGGCTCTGAAGAGCTCCACCTCGACCGCCTTTTTGAGAGCTGAGGAGATTTGGAGATATGAAGGAAAAAGATGCAGAATCCGGACTCTATCGGACCTTGAGAGCGAGGGCTGCCAGGAAGATGCGGGCTGCGATGGGATTTGATGAGCCATCTTCGGGGGTCGAATTTCGGGATATCTCTCAGAGGAGTTGAGGAGATGATCGACGGCATAATTATGGTGAAGACGGTTCCGGGCAGCGAGAGGAGGATTCATCGAATCCTCAAAGGCCTTGGTGGAATAAGAAAGATGTACATACTCTTCGGGGATTTTGACCTCTTCCTGGAGGTCCGGGTGGGTGGCCTTTTGGCGCTCAACAGCCTCGTCGAGTCGATCAGGATGACCGAGGGCGTCGTCACCACCAGGACGATCCTCGCCCAGACCTTCGAGGAGCCGGGTCCTTGGGGGACGGAGGCCTGCTGAATTTGGATCGTCGAAAACGCGACCTGCAAAATTTTTTGGCTCGGCTAAGTTGATACGGGCACAAAACCCAGCTCTTCGGCTATAGCCTGGCCTTCTTCTCCGGTGACGAAGTCCAGAAACGCCCTCTCCTCGTCGTCGGGCTGGCCCAACGTGTACATGTATAGGGTTCTCGCCAGCGGGTAAGACCCGTCCTTCACCGTCTGCGCCGAAGGACTGACCCCCTCGTAGGCGATCGTCGCGAGGCCTTCGTCCCGGGCCAGGTTCAGGCCGAGATACCCTATCGCCCTGTCGCTTCCGGCTACATACTCCTCGACCTCGGCGCTGCTCTCGCGGTAGACCGCAGCTCCCGGTGTCGCCACCCTCTCGCTGAAGATCTCGCCCGTCCCCGAGCCCGAGGATCTGGATACGGCGATGATCTCTCGATCCGGGCCGCCGAGCTCCTTCCAGCTTTTCATCTCCCCGGAGTATATAGCCCTCAGCTGCTCTCGGCTCAGATCGTCGATCCCGGCCTCCCGGATGGGCGGGCTCACAACTATCGATATCGCGTCGCGAGCGATTCGATGTTCTGCCAGTTGGCCGCCCAGGTCTGGTTCGTCGACCCTTCTTGAGGCCATGGCTATGTCGGCCGTGCCGGAAGCAAGCCGTTTGAGTCCGACGTCGGTCCCGCCACCGGTGACGGTGACGATCACGTCGTTCTGCTTCTGGTTGAACTCTCCCGCACAGGCCTCGGCCAGGGGAAGAACGGTGGTGGACCCGGCCACCGAGATGGTTGAAACAGCGCCGTCGGAGGAGCCGTGGAGGACCAGCTCCTCTCCACCCATGAGGTAGAAGACCGCAGCAGAGGTGACGAATATGATCACCACTACCCAGGTCATGACCGATTCAGGCTTAGCCATCTCTTCAACACCTCTTCCAAAATAATATCAATCTTTCCCCAAGCCAATCTCCGGATTCAGCTTTGGTCATTTTGAGCCTCTTCGCATCTCTCCGGCCCAAGCCTGAGGTCATCTTGGCGATTGAGATGATCTTTCTGCCGCGATGATCGAGGAAAACAAAGAATAGAAGACGAGATGCGGACCGTAGACAGAGGGAGGCCCGGGGCCCGAAGGCCCCGGAGCGAAGTTATCTCATCTCAAGCTCAGTTTATCGATACGAAGCCGAGCTCCTCGGCGATGGCCTGACCATCCTCACCGGTCACAAACTCCAGGAAGGCGGAGGCGTCCTCGCTGGGCTCGCCGCGGGTGACCATGTAAAGCTCTCTGGCCAGGGGATAGGAGCCGTCCTTTATCGTCTCGGCGGAGGGCTCCTCGCCCTCGTAGGCGATGGCCACCAGATCTCCGTCCTGGACGTAGTTGAGGCCGAGGTAGCCGATGGCCTTGTCGCTTTTCGTTATCGCGGTCTTAACCTCGGCGTTGCTGCCGTGGTTGGTGGTGACGCCGGGGGTCTCGGCCTCAGCACTTCCCATCACCATCTCGTTGAAGGTGTCTCGAGTGCCCGAGCCGACCTCTCTTCCGAGGACGTAAATCTCCTCATCCTCGCCGCCGAGCTCCTCCCAGTTGGTGATCTCGCCGTTGTAGATGGCCATGACCTCCTCCTGGGAGAGGTCGGTGACGCCGGCGTCGTAGACTGCCGCGCTCACGGCGATGCAGACCGCGTCGTAGGTGACGGGGGTCTCTACGAACTCCTGGTCAGGGTAGGCCTCCTTCTCGGAGTCCTTCACGGGCCTTGAGGCCATGGCGACGTCGCTGATCCCCTCGGCGACGTTCTTGATGCCGACGCCGGACCCGCCGCCGGTTACGGAGACCTCGATTTCATCTTGCATGGCGTTGAACTCCTCAGCACACTGGGCGCCGAAGGGAAGGACCGTAGTCGACCCCGATACCGATAGAGCTGTAGCGCTCCCCGCGGCAACAAAAAATGCCGCGATCAGAACGCTGGCCAGTATGGATTTTGACCTGATGTTCATACGACCCCATCCCTGGCGGAATGGTGTATAAATTTATTCGCAATAAAATAAATAGATGAATTTGTGCTACCTTCACATATATAGGCAATATTTGGAAATATATTCTATATACAGAGCTGTAGGATGCGGATCTCGATCTGGATTGAAGCCATGATCTGGATGGCTATACTTATGCTAATTATAAGCCGAAAAATTTATAGAGTCGCGCGGGCATTAAATCCCGAAACTAAGATGGCAAGATTCACCACCTTAGATTGAGCAATATATTCACCGAAAAACGCAAGCTCTCTACTGGCTGGGGTCCTTCGTTATATGGGATTAGACCCTTCCTTAAAAACATAATTATAAACTAGGCTCAGCCGAGGGAAAATTGGAAAGTAGAGTCATGAAGCACAAAAAATTAGGGGACTGGGGGCGTCGGCTTCAGTGCCCGTCCTCGGGCTCGACCTCGCCCACAGCGGCCTCGGCCATATCTTTGCCTTCATCCTCGGCGTGATCGGCCATCTCCTCGGCCTCGGCCTCCATCTCCTCCATCGGGGCGGAGCCCTCCTCCTCGCCGCTCACAGCGCCCTCTTCATGCGATACCTCGGTCTCTGCACCCTCTTCTGCCTCCTCATCCTCGCTGACGCAGCCACAGGCGAAGGCCGCGACGAAGACGAGAAGCAGAGCCAAAATCCAGCTGTGCTTGAACATGGTCTGGGAGGTTGGCGGGTAAATGTTAAAAGGTTGACGATGAAAAGCTCGTCGCCCCCTACAGAGGGAGGTCCTCTAAGAACTCGACTTTTCGAATGATTCGGCCTTCGCCTTCCCCTCCGCCAGCAGCATCGCCTCCTCGGGGCTCTCGGCCTTGATCATCCCATCGACGTTCCAGTCTCCGAGGTCGATCACCAACTTATCCATCTTCAGCGCTAGAGCGATCTCAGAGAGGGTGCCGTAAATGCCGGGTAGGGCGATCACCGCGTCGGCGCTCCGCACGATGATGGCGTTCCTCCCGTGGCCCATCCCGGTGCCG
Source organism: Methanocrinis sp. (assembly GCF_049974945.1). NCBI lineage: Archaea > Methanobacteriati > Methanobacteriota > Methanomicrobia > Methanotrichales > Methanotrichaceae > Methanocrinis > Methanocrinis sp. The sequence continues at coordinate 12,262 of NZ_JBNGCU010000040.1, forward strand.
ATGGCGACCATGACGAAAGGGTTTGCCGTCTCCTTCTCGCCCGGAAGGATGCCGACGGTGACGCCCCCCGCCTCCTTGGCGCCCTCGGAGGCCGCCTCCATCACCCCCCCGAGCCCTCCGGTGATCAGGACGTGCCCGTGCTCTGCGATCTTCCGGCCCACCTCCCGAGCAAGGCTGCACCTGTTCTCCTCGTACTCTCCGGCTCCTACCACTGCCATCTGCACAAAAACTCCTCCACGCGAGGCTATTATTAGCCCTTGGAGAACTTATGATTTGTGACCGCCTTTTCCAGGCTGCGGCCCGAGATCAGGGGGCTTCTCGCCCGCAAGGGGATAGCCGAGCCGACGCCCCCCCAGGAGAGGGCCATCCCTCGTATTCTGGCCGGAGAGCACGTCCTCCTCATCGCCCCCACCGGGACCGGCAAGACCGAGGCCGCAGCCCTCCCCCTATTCCACAAGATCCTCCGGGAGAGATTCCGGTCCGCGTCGGGGGGGTCGGAAAAAGAGGGGAAGAGAGGCGGCGAGATGAGCGACTGCCAGGGAAGGGGTGGTGAAGAACGAGGCGGAGGGAAGAACGACGGCCAAAGTCCAGGAATCCGCGCCATCTATGTCACGCCGCTGAGGGCCCTCAATCGGGACATGCTCTCCCGCCTCCAGAAATGGGGCGATGAGCTCGGGATATCCGTCGCCGTCCGCCACGGCGACACCCCTCAGGCCGAACGGCGGGTCCAGTCCCTGCGACCTCCAGACCTCCTCATCACCACCCCGGAGACCCTCCAGGTGATGCTGACGGGAAAACGGCTCCGTGCGAACCTGCGGGCTCTAAAGACGGTCGTCATCGACGAGGTCCACGAGCTGGCTGCCTCGAAGCGCGGATCTCAGCTCTCGGTCGTCCTGGAGAGGATGGTGGAGGTGGCCGGAGAGTTTCAGAGGGTGGGCCTCTCGGCCACCGTGGGGTCGCCGGAGGTGGTGGCCGGGTTTCTGGCGGGACCTGAGAGGATGTGCAGGATAGTCTCGGTGGACGTCGAGAGGAGGGCACGGTTCAGGGTGGCTTCCCCCTCGCCGAAGGGCGGCGACTATGCCCTCGCCAAAGAGCTGGAGTGTGATCCCACCCTCGCGGCCCAGATCCGGATGATCAGAGGGCTGGTGGGGAAGGAGAGGTGCCTGGTCTTCGTCAACACCCGCCAGGCTGCCGAGGTGCTGGGGTCGAGCTTCCGCATCCTGGGGGAGAGGATCGGGGTCCACCACGGGAGCCTATCCAAAGAGGCGAGGATCGAGGCCGAGGAGGCCTTCAAGGCGGGTCGGCTCCGGGGTCTGATCTGCACATCGTCGATGGAGCTCGGCATCGACATCGGTGACGTCGATCACGTCGTCCAGTACAGCTCGCCGAGGGAGGTCTCGCGGCTGGTCCAGAGGGTGGGAAGGGCTGGCCACGGGATGGGAAGAGTCTCGTCTGGGACGATCATCGCCACCGGTCCCGATGACGTCGCCGAGGCCGCGGCGATCGCGAGGAGGGCAAACTCTCGCCAGCTGGAGGAGACGAGGCCCCACGAGAGTCCGATGGATGTCCTGGCAAACCAGCTGGTTGGCCTCGCCCTCGACTTCGGCGAGATAGCCCTATTAAGCTGCTTTGAGATAGTCGCCCGGTCCTTTCCCTTTAGAAACCTCGCCTTCGCCGAGCTTGAGGAGGCGGCCCGGGAGATAGCCGACCACTGGCTCGTATCCCTCGATGGCGGCATCCTCCGGAGGAGACGGAAGTCCTGGCAGTACTACTACCAGAATCTCTCCATGATCCCTGACGAGAAGAGGTACAGGGTCTTCGACCTCGTCGGAAGAAAGCCCGTCGGGACCCTGGACGAGGCCTTCGTCGTCAACTTCGCCGAGCCCGGTGCCATCTTCGTCTCCAGGGGCGAGATCTGGGAGATCGTGGAGATCGACGACGAGGTGGAGGAGATCAGGGTGGCACCCGTCCAGAGGGGTGGCGAGATCCCCTCCTGGTCCGGCGAGGAGATCCCCGTACCCTGGGAGGTGGCCCAGGAGGTGGGCCGTATCAGGGCCACTGTGGCCCGGCTCCTGGAGGGAGGAGACGGTCGTGGAGATGGAGCCGCGGAGGGTGACGGTGAAAGGAACGGCAACGTCGAGGCAGGTGGGGAGGAGGCTGCGGCCATCGACTTCCTGACCGGCGAATATCCTGTGAGCCCGGAGGCGGCGAGGGTCTTCGTCAAGATGATGAAGTCCCAGCTCGCAGCGCATCTGCCCGTCCCCGATCACAGGACCATCGTCGTCGAGGGGGGCGGGACCCGCCTGACGGTGAACGCCTGCCTCGGCCACCGGGCCAACGAGGCCCTGGGGAGGGTCATAACCGCTCTCCTATCGGCGAGACTCGGAACCAGCGTCGCCCTGGACGTCGATCCCTATAGGATCGGCCTGGAGACGCCGAAGACGATCATGTCCGAGGAGGTGGTCGCACTTCTCAGGGAGACTGAACCCGATTACGTCGGGCCGATCCTGGAGAAGACCCTCAAGAACACGTCGCTCTTCACCTGGAGGATGGTCCACGTCGCCCGGAAGTTCGGCGCCCTGCGGAGGGACGTGGACCGGGAGATGGTGAGCCTGAAAAGGGTTCTGGGCCTCTTCATCGACGGCCCCATCGGCCGGGAGGCGATGAGGGAGATCTTCTTCGACCGCCTCGACGTCGATCGGGCAAAAGAGGTTCTGGAGTCTGTGGGAAAAAGCGAGATCTCCATCCTGACCTCCTGCCCCAGCCCCATAGGATCAGAGGGGAGAGGGGGCGGAAGAGACGTGACCGGCCCGGAGCGGGCCGACGGAGCGGTCATCGAGCTTCTCAAAGATAGGATCATGAACGACAGGGTTATACTATTCTGCGTCAGCTGCAAAAGATGGAAGTCGCTGCGGATGGTCAAGAACGTTCCCGAAGTTCCCGAGTGCCCCATCTGCGGCTCGCGGATGGTGGCGGCCCTCAAGCCCTGGGAGGAGGAGGAGATCAAGGTCGTAAGAAAGCCCGAGGAGTCGAAGACCCCAGAGGATCGGCGGAGGACGAAACGGGTTTATCGGAACGCAAACCTCGTCCTAACCTACGGCAGGACCGCCGCTGTCGCCCTCGCCAGCCGGGGACTGGGGCCCGAGACGGCGGCGAGGCTGATGCGAAACCTCCGACGAGACGAGACCGAATTCTACAGGGATATCCTGAAGGCGGAACGGGAGTACGCCAGAACGAAGCGGTTCTGGAGATAGATTGGGCCTCTGCAAAATGTCGTCATTTGAACTCTCTGGCTTTGCTCCTGATTTCGTAGCTTCAGATTCAGATATGGTCCATCTTCCACCTACGTGATGAGCAGAGATTTAAATGAAAAATTACAGAGTATGATCTGTCCGACGAATGCGGGCTTAAGCCGGTTTCGGACGACTTGGAGAGACGAAAGATCGGAGGACAGGTTATGTATAAAATTATGGCAGCATTTTTGGGCATATGTCTACTTCTCGGTTCGGCCCCCGTATGGGCTCAGAAAGAAGCGATCGAGATGAAAGCCTTGCCCCTGGATACCAGGATCTCACCTGAAGTGGCAGCCCAGCTGAGAGAGCTTCCCGACCTGACGGTCGACTCCGCCGAGGTTCTGGCGGCTCCCTTCCCGTACGACGAGAAAGTGCTGGTGCCCCTGGAGATCACCATATCAAATCAGGGAGCCGACACCGAAGGTGAGTTCAATGTCGGGGCCTGGGGGACGGCTACAGACGGCAATGCTTATGGCTTCAGATACTTCTCCCCCGGCGAGGAGGTGATGCCAGACCCCAGGGGAGGCGTCCTCTGCAAAGGCCTGGCAGCCGGCGAGGTCAAAACCTATCAGGGGTTCCTATTCCTTGGACCAAGCCCCATCAATGAGCCCCTGAACCCAGGCACCAAGTACGAGATCCACGCCATGGTGGACTACAACCTCGATCCGGACGCCTCCTACTACGACTGGGGTGTCGCTGAGAAGGACGAGACGAACAACGAGCTGGTGATAACCTACCCCCAGCTTCTGACCGCCGTCGCCGTCTTGGACCTCAAAAAGCTGAGCTGAGGGCCAGGACCAACTATTTTTGAGTTTTTCTTCTTCTGACATCTCCACGAACGTCGCCGACGCATCTCAAAGTTATATAAGGCTGAAAAACATCGGCTCCTGCATGAGTTTTGATCTCTTCCCCGCCGTCGACCTTCGTGGCGGAAGATGCGTCCAGCTCGTCGGGGGTGTGCCCGGCACCGAGGTGGTCAGCCTCGACGACCCCCTGGACCAGGCGGTCCGATGGGCCGAGATGGGCTCCTCAAACTTGCACATCATCGACCTGGACGGTGCGATCCAGGGCGTCCGGATCAACGGCCCCATCCTCCAGGAGATCGTCGAGACCC
>NZ_JBNGCU010000041.1:0-16257 GCF_049974945.1 Methanocrinis sp.
ATTTCTCCATCTCCCTGATATTTATTCGCAAGAACTTGAAGAGCCCGGCCAGCCGTTTCTCCTGTCCCGTCGCCCGGCTCAAGTAGATCAGATCATCTTTATCGGCACCCTTTATAGCGTACATCACTAGCACGTAAACGGCCGCCCCGAGGGCGACCAATCCCAACATCGACACGATTCCAGAGGGACCTGGGAGCAAGGAGATCAGGAGATACATCGCCATGGAGGAGATCAGCGGTTTATACATCACATTCCATACAGGATAGATGCCGAAGACCCGCCCAGACAAATATCCCAGACCGATGCTGTTGAAGCATCTCGATATTAATGTTGCTATTGCCGCGCCCATAATGCCGTATTCCAATATTAGAACGTAATTAAGTATTATATTTATGCTAGAGGAAACGACGACGAGCTTTGCTGGATACTCTGGCATCTCTCTGGCGTTAAAGAGGGTACCGAAATAGCTGAAAGGAAATATAATTATCAAAAGTGCCAGTATGCGAGTGGGAAGAACTGCCGGTAAATATTCGCTCCCGTAAACCATTCTAATCAGAGGTTCCGATAAGAATATGAGTCCTAATGCCGAGGGAAATGAGAGCATAGACGAGTATCTGAATAATTTATTGAAAGCGTCTCTCACCTCAGCATCCTGCAACTGAGTAAAAGTCGGAAAAAGTACCTGAGAGATGGAGACGAGAGAGAGAATTGCAAAAATTATGCTTATCGCGATCCTGTAAAATCCAACGCTCTCGACTGGCATGAACATACCCAGCATTATGCTGTCTATATACGTGAAGATCACACCAGAAACAGATCCCAAGGTCAAATAGCTTAGGAACCTCAGCACCCTTGGCCTGTCCACCTCCAGCGCAGCACCCTTAAATAAAAAAGTATAATCTTTACATATTAGAATCACAGCCACTACAAGGGCAAGCAGAACGGAGATTATCAGGCCAGCTAGAGCACCATAAATGCCAAAGCCGAGAAATATGAGGGAAGGTATGATAATTATCCTTGCAACTTCATAGCTGATGTACCTGGCAGTCATGAAGTCGAATCTTTGGACAGAAATTGATAAAGAGGCTACAAAATCCAAAGACGATTGAAAGAGGATATATATTGCTATAAATATTAGCGGCAAATAAACCTCTGGCTTATGAAAAAAGTACAATGCCAGAGGTTTAGCCAAGAGTAAGAGAATCAAAGTGGTAAAAATAGTTAACACTACTTTTATTTTAGTTATATATCTTATGTATCCGCGGGCGAGATCCTCGTCCTTTCTGCCCAGTGCATCTGAGACATATCTGATCAAGACGCTATGTAACCCCAGAGTCGTGAAGGTCAGGAAAAAAAGGCCCACTGATAAGGCAAGGTGATACAATCCGAAAAGCTCCGAGCCGAGCATTCTGGCCAGTATCACCGAAAATATCAATCCACCGAAGGTGGTTGCAAAAACTCCCAGGAAGTTATACGCAGAGTTTCTGAGCACTGTTTTGGCCAGCTGAACCATAACCCACCTTCAAAAATCTGTTCATGATATCATCTGGGTCTTCATGCATCAAACCCAAAACTCCTTCCCGTAAACCCCCGCGGGAGCAGCTCCTCGATGGTGGCGATCTCGGCCTCCCCTCGAGCGTTGGCCATGATCACCTTGATCTCCTCCCCGAACTCCAGCAGGGTCTGCCTGCATATCCCGCAGGGAGCGACCGGCTCCTCGCACTCCGCCACCACCGCCAGCGCCTCAAACTCCATCTCTCCCTCGGATACGGCCTTCGCGATCGCCGCCCTCTCCGCGCAGATGGCAGCGCCGGAAGAGGCGTTCTCGAGGTTGGCGGCGGAGTAGACGTTGCCTCGTTTGGTGAGGAGGGCCGCCCCCACCCGGAAGCCCGAGTAGGGTGCGTAAGATCGGTCCCTGGCCTTCGTCGCCTCCTCGATCAGCCGGTCGTAGCCGCCCTGGTAGGGGTGGGGGCCGCACCGCAGCGAGCCGATGTACATGCACTCCTCGGGGGCGATGCTCGGGATATTCATCTTCTCGCCGTCACCCGTGAACTTCACGGGGGCCCCCCGGATGATCACGGCGGGAACGCCCTCGTCCCCCTCCCCCATGACCACCTCCGCCGCGGAGACGAGGTTGTCGGCGACGGCCTTCCTGGTCACCTCCAGGGGTCTTCCGTAGAGGTCCCTCTGCCCCCGCGCATCCTCCACCGGGACGATGCCGTCGCAGGCCAGGGCGACGCCGACGCATCCGAGGCGCAGGGGATGGGTCCGGCTGTCGCCGATGATCACACCGATTCTCTTTCCCGTCGCCTCCTCCAGCCGCCTTCTTATGACGGCTGCGGACCTCTGGGGCTCCTTCGGGAACAAGACGACGGAGCCCGGCGGGGCGTTGGAGTGATCGATCCCGGCGTTGGGGTAGAGAAAGCCGTCCTTGATCGTCAGGACGACGCCGGGGATCCCGCCCATGATCCGATCGGAGGAGCTGATGACAAGCTCCATCTCCCGCGGATCTTTTCTGTACTTATCCGCCAGCTCTCGGGCGCGGGTCCCTGGGATCACTCCTGAGAGCTCCACAACCCCGCCCTCGGCGGTGGCGACGACGCTTTCCGCGATCACCAGGACGTCGCCGTCAGCAAGGCCGAAGCCTTCTTTTTTCATCCCCAGCAGAAGGGCCGCCACCAGGTCGTCTCCCGGTTTAACCAGATCCGTCTTTATTCCCAGAACTTCCAAAGGCCTCACCAATATCGTTTCGGATCATCCAGCTTCTCCAGTGCCTCTTCGATGGCTCCGGCCACTGTAGGTAGGTTGAAGGGCTGACCCTTGAGATTTTTGACCAGGCCCCGGACCTGAGCGGCGGTCCCCAGGACCAGAACCTCCATATCGCCAGGATCACACCGAAGGGCGCCCATGGGGATCGCGGCGTCTCCGCCCCGGGCCAGCATCTCCTGCTTGATCACCGTTGCCTCCGGGGAGGTGACGCCCCGAATGGAGAGGGCCTGAAAAGAGCCCTTGAGGCCGAGGGCTCTCGCCCCAGCCTCTCCGACCCCCAGCCGGGCGAAGGCCCAGAGCAGGTCCTGAGGATGGCCCGAATGGTCGAAGACCTCCACCTCGATCCCGCCGTCCGACCCGGAGATGGGGGGACGGCCCCGGATCGCCTCAGCCATCCTGATCGTCTCCATGGAGCCGGAGACGTCATGGGTCCTGACGAGATGAGCCCCGTTGTAGACGGCGACGGCGGTGGCGGCAAGAGACCCCTGGAGCCTCTCGGCCGGGTCCGGCCTCTTCAGGATCGCCCCGATGAAGGACTTCCTGGAGACGGCAGCCATCACTGGCCGATTCAGCACCCGAAGACGAGAGAGGCCGTCCAGGATGCCCAGGTCGTGCCCTGGCCCCTTGGGCGGCGTCCAGTGGCCGATCCCCGGATCGACGGTCACCTTCTCAGTGGAGACGCCAGCTTTGCCGGCATCCTTCAACCGATTGCCAAGAGACGCCACGATCTCCCTCATTTCGAGGAGGTCGCCGGGCCTCTCTTTTGAAGCCATTATTATAAGAGAGCCGTCGTGATCGGCGACGGTCGGGGCCATATCCGGGTCCAGAAGACCTGAGACGTCGTTTATGCAAGCTGCGCCCATCGACAGTGCCTCATCGGCGACCTTCGCCCTCTGGGTATCTACGGAGACGACGACCTCCCCTGCGAGGTCGTCCAGAACCATCTCAAGGGCCGGAAATAGCCTCCTTCGCTCTTCATCTTCGGGGATATCTGGCGATCCCGGCGCCGTGGAGACGGCGCCCAAGTCGAGGATCTTTGCACCCTCTCTCACGGAGGAGAGGGCGCGCTCAAGAACTGCGTCCTGTCCCGCGAAAGACTCTTCGTAGAACGACTCGCGGCTGAGGTTGATCACCCCCATCACCCGGACGGGATGGAGGTCCCCCAATCTGATATTGCCGATCAAGCCCTCGATGGTCAAGTTCATCGCCCCACTGAATAAGAATGGTCGACTTTAAAACGTTATTCCAGGGATCGGCACTCACTCCGAGAGCCTCAGCATCATGCCGGTCGTCCTCGCCCTTTCGATGGCCAGGTTCAGGATCAAGAGGCTCGCCGCAAAGTAGAGGAGGGCGAGCCCCATTCCCAGGAAGACCTGGTGAGATCCATAGCCGTAGGCCGACCGATAGTACTCGAGAAAGTAGGTCAGAGGCATCGACCTCGATAGGAGCTGGAGGGGTCCGGGGAGGATCTCCACGGGGTAGTAGACCCCGCTCACCAGCATCATAATCCCGCTGAGGCTCCAGGCGGCCACGTCCGCCCTCTGGCCGAAGAGGAGTATCGATATGCAGACCGCCATCCCGATCGACGCTGCGGTGATGAAGGTCCCAGCGAGGAAGACGAGGACTGTGATCAGGCCTCCTGCGAGAAAGTCGAACCCGAAGAAGCGGGAGCTGGCCAGGGCCAGAATCAGAAAGACCATCGAGCCCCTGGCGACGCCGAAGAGCATCGACCCCAAGACCAGGTGGTAGCCCCGGACCGGGGCCACGAAGGTCTGCTTGATGCTCTTGGACCAGAGGTCGAAGAGGAGGATGTAGGCGACGTCGATCTGGCTGATCTGAAGGATGCTGAGGGCGATCGCTCCCACCAGGACGAAGGCCACCATATCGCCAGCCACCTCCAGAAACCGAGTGAGCAGGCCGATGGAGAGGAGGCCGATGAAGGGCCAGAAGACCAGCTCGAAGACGGTAAATACGTTCCGCTTGGATATGATCCAGTTCTTGTAGGTCGCGGAGAGGAACTTGTTCAGCTCACCTCGCCAGCTCAAGGAAGACATCCTCCAGATCGGGTTGATCTACGCCTATGTCCAGTATATCTGCCCCCTCAAAGGCCTTTATTATCCTGCTGACGGCCCTCTCGGAGCGGTCGAAGACGATCTCCACCCTGCCGGGAGACGGCCTGACCTCCATCACCCCCGGGATTATGCGCAGCATCGTCGGGTCGAGCTCTCCTTCGTACTCGACGAAGATCCTATCTCCGATCTTCAGAGCCCTCTTCAGCTCTCCGGGAGATCCCAGGGCGATCAGCCTCCCCTCCCGGAGGAAGGCGATCCGATCGCAGAGCTCCTCGGCCTCGGGCATGTAATGGGTGGTGAGGACGACGGTGATCTCCTGCTCTTGGTAGATCTTCTTGATGAGGGACCTCGTCTTCATCGCCATATCCGGGTCTAGGCCCGAGGTCGGCTCGTCGAGAAAGAGGATCTCGGGCCGGTTCAGGATCGACTTTGCCAGGGATACCCTCTGCTTGGTGCCTGTAGAGAGGGTCTCGAACTTCGAGTCGGCGTGAGGCTCGAGCTCGAAGGCCGAGACCGCCTCGTCGACGGCCCTCCTGAGATCCCGACCGTAGAGGCCGTAGAGCATCGCCGAATGGTTCAGGTTCTCCCTGACGGTGAGGCTCCAGGGAAAGTTCGGGTTTCCGCTGCTGATGTTGATCCTCTCCCTGATGGCGTGGGTCTTCTTCATGGCGTCTCTTCCCAGAATCTCGAGGCTGCCACAATCGGGACGGATCAGGGTGGAGAAGATCGACACTAGAGTAGTCTTTCCTGCCCCGTTGGGGCCGAGGATGCCGAAGACCTCGCCCATCTCGATCGATAGAGAGACCTGGTGAAGTACCTCCTTCTTTGCGAAGAGCCCCCTAAAGCTCTTGCAGATCTTATCGGCTCGCACCGCCGGCATAGGTCTCGGTAAAGGTGGAGGTTGAAGATATCAATGGCGGTTTGAGGGAGGCCGACGCTCTGACGGCGATCGAGAGGTCGCAAGGCTATCTCCGGGGCAGAAGGCTATGCCTGCGAGGCGGCCTCTTTCCCCTTCTGCGCCACAGCCAGATCGCCGCCAGGGCTGCGCCTCCTAGAAGGACCCCGAGGATGGAGATCTCCAAAAGGCGCGCCCCCTCGGAAGAGGCCACCGTCAGAGGGACGGAGAGAGATTCCACGCCTCCGTCGTGGCTTATCTCGCAGCCTAGTCTGTACTCCTGGGCCCTGGCCGACTCCTCCACCAACAGATCGAATCGGGCGACGGCTACCCCCCCTGGCGGTATGTCGCCGAGATGAGACCTCCCACCGAGGGGGTTGAAGGGCGACGCCGCCACCAGACGGGCGGTGCAGTTCGCGGCATCCCTCTCCCCAGCGTTGCCGACGATGAGGGTGACCGACCCCTCCTCGCCGGGGGAGAGGCTGGATCGCGCCCCCATCAGCTCCAGGGCGGGAGGTTCGCCCTCTACCGATATGATGAGGTCCAGCTGGAGGCTCGAAGGGAGGTAGAGGGGCGTTGGCGTTCCGCCGCTGAAGCTGACGTCGATCTGTTGCTCGTATTCGAGGTCGAGGCTGAGGAGGATCGGGCCCTCGGCGTCGTCTTCAATCCCCAGGTCGAACTCGAGAACCGCCGTCTCCCCCGGCCCCAGAGCGTCGAGATGGACCGGTCCAGAGAGGACCTCGACCGATCCGTCGGATCGGAGATCGGCCCTCAGTTTCGATGCTTCCAGACAGCCGAACTCCGCCACCATCTCCTGGGCGGCCTCTTCTTCGAAGCCCGGGGGGACGAGCCCGGGAACGAGCCCCTCTACAGCGCCGTCGTTGGCCAGGATCAGCCTGATGGTGCTCTGGGTCCCGGGGGCGAAGACGGGATTGACGACCGAGACGTCGATCTTGGCCCCCCCCTCGACCTTGTAGTGGTCGCCGGTGAACTGGATCTCACCGGGGGAAGGAGCTGCCTCCAGCGGGCTGGCGAGAGAGGGGGCCAGAAGTAAGATTAGGATGGACGAAAGGAGGGAGCAGATCTGATGGTGGCGCATCTCGATCCGCCCTTTTGGCGCCCCTCGCCTATAAGTTTGTTGTACAAGTACTCTCAAGATCGACGTCCTCCGATCTCATCGTGCCAGAAGGGTGCTCAAAAAGAAGGTCCCTGACGCGGCCAGAATTATCGTCGCACCCGAGGGGATGTTCAGCTGGTAGGATATGGTCAGGCCAGCGAGGACGAAGGACGCGCCGAGGAGGACGGCGAGGGCCATGATCCTCTTGAGGCTCTGCGAGTGCTGTCTTACTATGGCTCCGGGGATGGTGAGAAGGGCTATCACCAGGATTATGCCCACGATCTTTATCAGGACCACGACGCTGAGGGCCACCATGCATAAAAGGAGGAGATGGAGCTCCCTCACGGGAAGGCCCACCGCCTCTCCGTAGCCCGGGTCGAAGGATAGTATCAAGAGGTCCTGGTAGAGGAGGGCCACCAGGAGGAGCATGGCCAGGGTCAGGACCGATATCAGCAGAAGGTCGCTCCAGGAGACGGCGAGGATGTTCCCGAAGAGGTAGTCGAAGAGGTCTGGGGCGTATCCGTGGCTCACGCTCACAAAGACTATCCCCAGAGACATCCCCGCAGCCCAGAATACACCGATGGCAGTATCCTCTGAGACCCTCGATTTGTCGCTGATCGCCCCTATACCCAGGGCTGCAGCCACCGAGAAGAGGACCGCAAATATCAGGGGGTCTCTACCCACAAGGTAGCCGAGGCCGATCCCGCCGAAGGCGGTGTGGGCTATACCCCCGCCGATGAAGACGATCCTGTTGAGGATGACGTAAACCCCGATCACGCCGCAGAGGACCGAGGCTATGATGCCGGCGAGAAGTGCCCTCTGCATGAACTCGTACGTGAATATCTCGATCATCGTCAGTCGTGCTCCCTCAGAACCCTGTGGGGGATGCCGTGGGCGATCATCTCCACAGGGCACTCGTAGGCCTCCTCGATCTCCTCGGCGAAAAGCTCCTTTGAGCTGTGGTAGTAGAGCTTTCGATTGACGCAGGCGATCTTCTTGACGTAGGTCGATACGGCGCTGATGTCATGGGAGACCATGATTATAGTCATCTTCTCGTTGAGATCACCGAGAAGCTCGTAGAACTCCCGCTGCCGTGAGCTGTCTATCCCTGCGGCGGGCTCGTCCAGAAGGAGGAGGTCTGGCTCTGAGACCAGGGCTCTCGCGACGAAGACCCTCTGCTGCTGGCCCCCAGATAGAGCTCCGATCTCTCTATTCGCAAGCTCCTCCATCCTCACCGCCGAGAGGGCAGAGAGGGCCGCATCCTTATCTTCTGTGGAGTAGCGGCCGAAGAGCCCTTTTCTCCCATAGCGGCCCATCATCACTGCCTCCAGGGCGCTGATCGGAAAGTCCTGGTCGAAGAGGCTCTTTTGGGGAAGGTAGCCGACCCGCTTTCGAGCGGCCTTGGGGCTCATCCCGTAGACGAGGACCTTTCCGCGAAATGGCTTTACCAGCCCGAGGATCGCCTTGAGGAGGGTCGTCTTTCCTCCACCGTTGGGACCTATCAGCCCCAGGAAGTCTCCCTCCTCGACCACCATGTTCACTTCCTCCAGGACGTTTCTGCCGTCCAGCTTGACCCAGAGGTTCTCGATGGATACGGGATGGGGTCCGGTCATCTCTGCTGGCTCCCTGCTGGCTTTCGTGCTGGCTGCTTTTTTTCAGATCTCATTTCAGCCTTCCAGGCTTGAGGCGATCTTCTGGCCGACGATCCTCATGTTCGCTATGTAGTCTTCGGCGAGGGGGTCTAGGGGAACAACCCTCCCCTCGATCTCTTCGGCGATGATCTCCGCAGACTTGGGGTTGAAGTTCGGATCGACGAATATGGTGCTGATCTTCTTCTCCCGGGCGACGTCCACGATCTCTGCCAGGTACCTCGGGCCCGGCTCCTTCTCGCTCTCCAGGATGGCAACCTGGACCAGGCCGTAGTCCCGGGCGAAGTAGCTCCAGGAAGGGTGGAGGACGATGAACTCTTTTCCAACAGCTTCCGAGAGGGTGGTGTCCAGATCAGAGTCGAGCTCTCTGAGCCTTTCCAGATAGTCATCCCTGTTATTTCGATAAAACTCGGCGTTCTCGGGATCGACCTCGATCAGCCCCTGACAGATCTCCTCGACGATGATCATGGCGTTCTTTGGCGAGAGCCAGATGTGGGGGTCGGCGGTCAGAATCTTCTGGTGGACCTTGCGGCCTTGATGATCCGCGGCCAGGTCGCCGGAGTCGGCCGCCTCGATCAGATCTATCCCCGTGGAGGAGTCGACGATCAGCATCTCCTGGTTGGCCCGAATTATCCTCTCCATCCAGATCTCCAGGCCCGCTCCGTTCTTGACGTAGAGGTCGGCATCCTCCACCTCCATCAGCTGGGAGGGCGACGGCTCGAAGGTGTGGGGGCTCGTCCCCGGCGGGACCAGGACCGTGACCCTCACCCGGTCCCCTCCCACCATCTCCGAGAAGGTGCCCAGGGGAACGATGGATGCAACGACGCTGACAGCGGCCGTCTCCTCCGGAGAAGCCTGCTCGTCGTCGGATATGCAGCCGCATAAAAAGGACGCCGATAGGGCCAGCGCCAGAACGATAATGCTTCTCTTCAAAGCTCCACCTCTTTTAGAACTTTTCCTATGTACCTGGTCCTGGTTTTTCCGTCCTCCTTCCAGTAGCAGTACCAGTAGGGTCCGTGAGGACACGTCTTGCAGTCCTTGCCGCAATATACCCACTCCTGCCGGTAGGTGACCGAGGAGGGTCTCCTCTCGCCGGTCTCGGCTTCTTGGGCGCTCCCATCAGGAGATTCTTCGCGGTCTATTATCAGCCGATCGAGATAATCTCTGATCTCGACGAGGGAGGAAAGGTCCTCCTCGGCCAGCTCGTCCAGGATGTATTTGGGGATCAAGGGTGCTTCTTATGTAACCCGGCCAGTTAAATCTTTTCCTCAAGTTACATAAGAACACAGCTCAGTGAAGGATGGGTGGAGAGAATAGATGGGCAAAGACGGGGTGGACTTAGAGATGTAGCCAAAATACGTCGATCACCTCGAAAGATGATCCGAGAGGCTGCCACCGCGAAGTCTCCGAAGCTGAAGGCAGATGCGCTGAGGCTTCGGTGATTTACCGAAAACCTTTTCGTATTTCGTGGCAGTCTCCTTCACCAGATGGTGACTACGACGAGATTTAAGCAGATTTTACCCCTGTTGGTTCTGGTGGCATTGGTACTTCCTGCTATCGCAGAAGAAGTAGGCGATCCTCTTGTTCGGTACAAAGGAATTCCTGCTTATTGCCTTATTATCGATGCTGCCTGTCCGGATGTTAATGGAGGGGATGATTTCGACGTTAAGTTTTATATATCGGGTGCAGGTGACGTTAGTCATTCTGAAATATCTGTAACAGTTCCCTCTGAATTACTCATCAAGGATAAGAATATATCATATACTTATATGTCTGATGTAACAGATGACGGCCATATTAAACAAAGTAAAACTGAAACTAAAGAACCACGCTACCGGTTAAGACTAAATCCTGAGTGTTATAAAAGATATATTAGAAATGATAGACCTTTAGAGGAGCAGATACCTATCTTGATAGGAGAGGTGAATTACGAAAGCCGTCCAGCTTTCTCTATTAATTTTACAATTGCCGATAACGCACCAGCAGGCGACTATGTCATTACTATAAGCCACTATTATAACTACTTAGATAAGTGGTATTTAGATAAAAATGAACTTAAAGTTCATGTAAATACGTGGTATGAAAAGGATCATTTAGGATATTCTATTTTGTCATGGCAATCAATAGCTATTTGGTTAACCGTGTTAACAATATTGATCACACTTATAAACCAATCAAGGGATCTTGTAAGCTGGATTCGAGCTTATTTTAGAGGACTGTTTTGATGAACATGGCCTTCATCTATCCTTCGGATGCAGTAGGATAGATCAGATATATAAAATATGATCCATACTTTTTTCCATTGGTTTAGTAATCTATATTAGTCAAACTGGCGGCGGCGCACACCGCAGCAAGCTGCGGGGCATGCTCCGCGCCGCCGCCTTGGAGTTTCGGTGAATAGGATTGATGGGCAAACATGTTGAACTATTTAACCTCATGACATTGCTCCAAAACATGCGAACACAGCAATTGCTTGTTGGTTATTTGCTCATCCCCGCAGCAGAGCTGCGGGGTATTCGATAAAAGTAAATTTGGCCTAATATTTCAGCGGAAGATGCGAGAACGTTACTGGACTCAAATGAGCTGAATCAACAAAGAATCACGTAACTAGGGACCAAAGCACGCTTAATCGCTTCAGTCGATGCCGTAGTCACGAACGCGAGTAGAAATCTTTGTAGAAACGGCGAGATATAGAATCGGCAAAAGAACAAAAGGGAAAAGAGAGGGAAAACGAGGGGGCCAGTCCTCGAACCGGCCCCATCTTCCGCCTCAGGCGATCTCGGCGAACTTGCTGTAGCTCTCCTTCTCCTTCCTGCTCGGCATCACCTTCTTGAGGGCCTCCTCAAAGTGCTTGCCCTCGATCTTGTACTTGGCGATCTCCTCGTCCTCCTGGGGCTTTCCGGCCAGGACGTACTCTCTTATCGCCAGCA
The DNA here is from genome assembly GCF_049974945.1 of Methanocrinis sp. Taxonomy (NCBI): domain Archaea; kingdom Methanobacteriati; phylum Methanobacteriota; class Methanomicrobia; order Methanotrichales; family Methanotrichaceae; genus Methanocrinis; species Methanocrinis sp. The sequence goes on from NZ_JBNGCU010000041.1 coordinate 11,433, forward strand.
TCACCGCCTCGTTGCAGACCGCGGCCAGGTCGGCGCCGGAGTAGCCGTCGGTCCGCTTCGATATGGCCGCGAGGTCGACGTCTTCGGCCAGGGGCCTCCTCTCGGTGTGAATCTTGAGGATATCCAGCCTCGCTTCCTGGTCGGGCATACCGATCTCGACCATCCGGTCGAACCTTCCGGGCCGCAGGAGGGCCGGATCGATGATGTCGGGCCGGTTGGTGGCGGCGATGACGATGACGTTGTGGAGCGACTCCAGACCGTCCATCTCGGAGAGGATCTGGCTGATCATCCTCTCGGTGACGTGAGAGTCGCTGGAGCCGCTGCCTCTCGCGGGCGCGATCGAGTCCATCTCGTCGAAGAAGAGGACGGTGGGCGCCGCTTGCCTCGCCTTCCTGAAGATGTCCCTCACCGCCCGCTCCGACTCGCCGACCCACTTGGAGAGGAACTCGGGCCCCTTCACCGAGATGAAGTTGGCCTGGCTCTCCGTGGCCACGGCCTTGGCCATCAGGGTCTTTCCCGTTCCCGGGGGACCGTAGAGCATGATCCCCTTGGGAGGGGTCGCGGCCATGTGGCTGAAGAGCTTGGGGTAGGCGAGAGGCCACTCCACCGACTCCATCAGCTCCTGCTTCACATCTTTTAAGCCGCCGATGTCGTCCCAGCGGACGTTCGGCGACTCCACCAGAACCTCGCGCATGGCGGAGGGCTCCAGCTCCCGGAGGGCGTCGACGAAGTCCTCGTTGACGACCTCGATCTTGTTCAGGACCTCGGCGGGTATGCTCTCCACCTCCAGGTCCAGCTCCGGGACGATCCTGCGCAGAGCCCTCATCCCGGCCTCTCTCGCGAGGGCCGCGATGTCGGCTCCGACGAAGCCGTGGGTGATGTCGGCGAGCTTCTCCAGGTCCACGTCCTCATCGAGGGGCATCCCCCGGGCGTGAATCTGGAGGACCTCGAGCCTGGCCTCTCGGTTGGGAACACCGATCTCGATCTCCCGGTCGAACCTGCCCGGCCTTCGCAGGGCCTGGTCCAGGGCGTCGGGCCTGTTGGTGGCTCCTATCACCACCACCTTGCCCCTGGACTCCAGGCCGTCCATCACCGCCAGAAGCTGGGCCACGACCCTCCTCTCGACCTCGCCGGTCACCTCCTCTCTCTTGGGGGCGATCGAGTCGATCTCGTCGATGAATATGATCGAAGGAGCCTCTTCTTCGGCCTCCTCGAAGATCTCCCGGAGCCTCTGCTCAGACTCGCCGTAGTACTTGGACATGATCTCTGGGCCGCTCAGGGTCTGGAAGTGAGAGTTCGTCTCCGAGGCCAGGGCCTTCGCTAGGAGGGTCTTTCCCGTCCCCGGCGGGCCGTGAAGGAGGACGCCCTTGGGTGCCTCGACCCCCAGCCGCTCGAAGAGCTCGGGATGCTTCATGGGAAGCTCGATCATCTCCCTGATCTTCTTGATCTCGGGTCCGAGGCCGCCTATATCCTCGTAGGTGATCCGCGGGATCGCCCTCTCCTCTTTCGCCGGCTTCTCGCTGATCTCGATCCCCGTCCTGTCGCCTATGATCACGGCGTCGGCGGCTGGAGAGATCTTGGTGGCCACGAGCTCGATCTTCCTGCCCATGACGCTGATCTCGATGACGTCTCCACGGGTGAGGACCCTCCCGTCCAAGTACCGGCGGAGGTACTCCTCGCCACCGGTGATCCGCAGGGGGACCGTGGGAGCGAATACCACCTTTCCCGCGGGAGAAGACTTGATGACCTTCACCGGAACCCTATCGTCTATGCTCACCCCGGCGTTCCGCCTGATGTTCCCATCCAGCCGTACGATCCCCGTCCCCGTATCTTCGGGATATCCGGGGAGAAGAAGGGCTGCGGTCTTCTTCTTGCCGGTGATGGAAAGGACGTCTCCCGCCTGCCACCCGGCGTTGTAGAGGACGGCCTGATCGACCCTCGCGATTCCTCTTCCTACATCGGAAGGACGGGCTTCGCCCACCTTTAGCGTGTACTCCTCTGCCATATCAATCCTCATACAATATCAATATCTTTTTATTTCAACCTATCCCTTTCTCTGCTATCTGAAGTCATAAGGTGCTGTTTCGGGATCGGCGGTGAGGCACCTCAGCGCCCATCTCAATACCATCCCTTTTGCACAGATGACTGCCTGATACTAACCTATAGTTAGTAATAGTCGGTTACCTAATATTTAAAGATTTTGTTCCCCAAGGGGCCGTAATCAGCTCGAAAGACCGTAATCGGCTAGATATAATCACATTAAGCAAAACCCGTCAGATCAGTCCCTTGAATTCGGCCTGTCAGCAGAGGCCGCGATAAGAGGGCAGCTCAAAGGATAAAAAAATAACATTATGACCCCAAAGAGAAATATCAAGCCTCGGGTGGGATTTGAACCCACGGCCTCGTCCTTACCAAGGACGCGCTATGCCAGCTAAGCCACCGAGGCACGAAAAGGTGCGATTGCCTCCCACGTCCTTCCTGTTTTTGAACCTTTCGGTCAATGGCAGAAGGGTTATTTATCCGATCAGCCCCCCACCGGTGTAGCGTGTCACCCAAGCTCCAGAAAGGCGAAGATCTGATCAGGGCCCTCCGGCCACACCCTCTGGCCTTCTACCGGCTCTACGGGATCTGGAGCTACCTAGCCCTGGTGGGGATCTACTTCTCCACCGATCCCGGGATCGAGGTCCTGGAGATGGGCCCCGAGACCTCGGCCCGGGTCGTCTGGTGGCTCTCCATCCTCGTGCCGGCGGTCCTGATCGCCCTCTTTCGGATCAACTGGAGGTGGCTCGCCGCCCTGGCGGTCCCGGCCCTTCTCGCCTTCGGCCTTCCTGGCCAGTCGGAGTACACCTCTTTTCTGGAGACGTGGGGCCTTCTCTGGCTTTCCGACCAAAACCACATCCTGACCGCCTTCGGCCTCCTGGGGATCCTGGGGACGGAGGGACACCGCAGGTCTCACCGGTACTACATAACCAACTGGAGGCTGATAATGGAGTCGGGCCATCTGGGGGTCCACCGGAGGACCCTCCTCTACAAGAACATAAACGACCTGGTGGTGGAGCAGTCTTTCCCCGGCAAGATATTCAACTTCGGAACGATCATCCCCATCACCGCCTCGGGCCTCGGCCTCGGCGACGACTTCAGCCTCGCAGGCGCAGCCGTGGGGAAGAGGGCGATGGTGGGCGCCGGAGGCGGCAAGACCGTATCGACGCCGAGGGGAAGGTCCCACCACCTCCTGGAGGGGGTCGGCCATCCCGAGGAGGTTCACGACCTGATAATATCTCTGATGCACGCCCAGGGGTGAATGCTCCCCTCCCTAAAGGGAGGGGCCTTCCCGCTCTGCCCTTCGCAATCCCGCGAGGTAAAAAATTTTCGAATTCGATATCTCACCTGGACCTCATCCCGCCCAGGGAGATGACCTCGGGCCTGGAGCCGAGGGGGACGGCCGACTGGCCGCCTCCCGCCCGGACGGTTCCGTAACAGCTCCCGGAACGAACCCTGCCCAGGGAGTCGTAGGCCAGGTAGCTTCCGGAGATGGAGCCTCCGACGACCGCGAGGTCTAGGCTGTAAAGGACGTTATCATCCAGGAAGACGAGATCGAGGCTCAAGCTCGTGCCGCTGACCCGCCCGCTGGCTCCAATCGATAGGCTCCGGGCCTCCAGCGTCTGGCGTATGGGCTCTGGCTCCTGTTCGAGCCACCATATCATCGACTCGATTCCTCGGTCTTCGGTCGGCCTCGCCTCGTCTTCCTCATCGAACTCTCCCTCATCTTCCTCGCTGGTGCTGCCGCGGCCGAAGACTACCTCATCGATCTGGCTCATCTCGAGGTTCACCGAGCGAACCCGTCCGCTGGCGGCGTCCATAAGAATCAGGCTCCAGCTCCCGGCGACGCTGGCAGGGCTGGCCTCTGCGGCCGGCGAGGTCGATCCGAGAGCGGTATCGGAGGCGGTATCGGCGGCAGAACCGGTCATTTCCTGCTGATCCTCCAGGCACGCTCCGCCGAAGCATAGAAGGGCGACGGCGAGGACTAGGACTAAAAACAATTTTGATCTCATCTTCAAAACCCCCAACTATTTTTCGTGCTCAAAGCTTAAAAAGTAGGCGCTCCCCGACGCCGTCAAAAGACGATCGAGACCTATCGCCCTCTGTCCAATCTTCATTTCCTTCAAGCTGTTACTCGATCAGACGGTTGAAGGCGACCGAAGGTTCCGAAGGCATCCTTCTGCCCCCAGCTCAGAAGCTTCGCCCCGCCCGGAGAGCTTTCCCCTCAGAAACATTCCGGTGGCGCTCTCCGAGACCTTTGCCACCTCCTCCGGTGTCCCCTCGGCGACGATTCTTCCGCCCGCGTTTCCGCCCTCGGGGCCGAGGTCGATGATGTAGTCTGCAGACTTGATCACGTCCAGGTTGTGCTCGATGACGACGACGGTATTACCCTTTGAGACGAGGTCGTTCAGGACCGCGATCAACCTCTTGACGTCGTCGAAGTGAAGCCCCGTCGTAGGCTCGTCCAGAAGATAAATCGTCCTTCCGGTCGCCCTCTTGGAGAGCTCTCTTGTCAGCTTGATCCTCTGGGCCTCGCCCCCCGAGAGGGTGGTCGAGCTCTGGCCGAGCTTTATGTAGCCGAGGCCTACGCCGATGAGGGTGTCGAGCTTCTTTCGAATGGCGGGAACGTTCTCGAAATGATCACGAGCCTCCTCGACGGTCATCTCCAGGACCTCGGCGATGGACCTCCCCCTGTACTTCACCTCCAGGGTCTCGGCGTTGTAGCGGGATCCCTTGCACTCCTCGCACTCGATGTAGACGTCGGGGAGGAAGTTCATCTCGATCT
>NZ_JBNGCU010000042.1:0-15761 GCF_049974945.1 Methanocrinis sp.
AGACGATTGTGATGGACAACGAGGACAACAGGATCACGCTCAGCAAGAATAAGGATACAATCCTGATGGAGAACTTCAGGATCAAGACCGCTGATCAGGACGTCATCTCCAGTGAAGAGCCTCTGAGGTGGTACATATACAAAGAGGCCACCATAGAGGCTGAAAAGGACGAGGAGTTTGCTCCCGCCGAGCCCGTCAGGGCCCCTGAACTCGTCGTAGAGCCCATCCCTGCAGCCGAGGAGGTGTTCGTCGCTGAGTTGCCCGCAGCTGAGGACTTCATCGAAGGACAGTTTGTTAATGGGGACAGAACCATGTAGGGTTTTTGACTTTAAAAGGCATCACAAGAACTCGGGGGAATCCACACGATATCGATCTCGACTTTGATCATCGCAGCGCTTCTGTTTGCTCTGGGCGGTTTACCTGCTGACTCAGATCCTAGTGAAATAGTCTGTGCCAGCCAAATCCTGGGCGAGATCATAGGAGACGATCCTGTAAATTACGAGGATGTGATTGTAGTGGGAAACCTAGACTTTGAAGTGTTGAACTTGAAAGATGAAACGAAGATCATCAAGTCGCCCATATCAATCACCGATTCCGAGTTCCGAGGGGACGTGAACTTTGTTAATGCCATCTTCCAAAATGATGTCAACTTCGAGAAGGCTGAGTTTGTCGGAGATGTCGACTTCGAGGAGGCTGAGTTCTTCGGAGATGTCAACTTCAGGGAGACTAATTTCTCGGGCGGCATCGCCAATTTTAGAGAGACGAAGTTCCTGGGTGACGATGTCAGTTTCGATAACGCGAAGTTCTTGGGTGGGGATGCCCTCTTCGAAGAGGTTGAATTCGGCAGCAATCCAAGATTCGCAAAAGCGGATTTCTCAGGTGGAGGTGCTTACTTCAGTGAGACGACCTTCCGCAATGGTGCCTACTTTCATCAAGCGACTTTCAGCAGTGGTGCCAATTTTAGGGACGCGAAGTTCTTGGGCGGAGTCGTCATTTTCGTGAAGGCAAAGTTCCTTAATGGCAATTTCTGGGATGTGAAATTCTTAGGCGGTAATGCCAACTTCAAAGAGGCTGAGTTTATCGGCGATGCCCTCTTCGTCATGTCGAATTTCAGCGGTGATGCCAACTTCGAAGAGGCTAAGTTTATCGGCGATGCCTTCTTCGACGTGTCGAATTTCAGCGGTGATGCCAACTTCGTGGAGGCTAAGTTCGATAAAGAAGCATTTTTCAACAACGCTCATTTCAACGGAACCGCTAACTTCGATAGATGCTGGTTCAAGGAAGATGCCTTTTTTGAGAATACGGCGCTTAAGGGCTCGCTTTCTTTGAATAATACTAAATATAATAAATTATTCATCAGGTGGGATAATATTGAAGGCGGGCTCGCTTACGATGATACAGCCTACTTAACATTGCTGAAGAACTTCAAAGATCTGGGCTACTTCGAAGACTATGACAGCTGCTACTTCGAGTACAGGAAGGAACGCCGAGGCCAAACACGATCCCAGGTTGGCGAAGGGGAGGAGGCCTTCAGAAAGGTAATCGACTTTTCGCTCGAATGGTTCTATGGCTACGGAACAAAGCCCCTCAACGCTCTCTTTTTCTCAGTGGGAATCATCATCGGATTCGGCGTATTCTGGCGGTCGATCGGCCTGGGTAGACCAGAAGAAGCGCTCGACGAGTACAGCCTGGCCGATGCCGATCACGACAGCATTCTGGAAGTCCTCGCCTTCAGCGCCACGGTCTTCCTCTCCGGGACGAGGCTCTTCATCGAGCCGCCTCCTCTCCCGAAGATAGGGGGACGGTCCCGCTCTCTGATAAGGGGGGCCTTCATCTTCGAGAGAGTTCTCGGGGCGCTCTTCTCGATCCTCTTCTTCCTCGCCATCAGCGGGACGGTGGTGAGGCAGCTTTAGCCGGGGATTTGGACAACCTCGGCTGGAAGCAGCCGCCACCAATGGCAGAGACCGCATTAATTTCAGTTGATCTTCAAAATTAAGTTGAGGATTGTTGGCTGGCTTCAATCCGCATATGTTTTGTTTCGATTCTTGATTCGGCCTGATGGGGAAAACTCTTTCAGAAAGAAGAGCCCCATAAATAATAGGACTCAGCCCCCATGCGGCCTCTCGCCGGGGGCGGAGAAAATTGCGAGACGAGGCGGTGGTGCGATTGGCGGAGATCAAGGTGGACTGCAGGGGCCAGAACTGCCCTGTGCCCCTGGTGGAGACGAGAAAAGCCCTGAAGCGGGCGGCTCCGGGCGACGTGGTGGAGGTGACCGGGGACCATCCCGCCTCCAAAAAGGAGATTCCCATGGCGGTGAAGGCTCTGGGCCTTGAGCTTCTGGAGGTCGAGGGCGAGGAGGGGGGAGAATGGCGGATCAGGATAAGGAGATGACAGACGATTACGTTTGGCTCCAAGAATCCGAAGGGATAGGGATGGAAAAAAGGGATAAGGTCACGATAATCGTTCACAGCGGCGACCTCGACAAGATCTACAGCGCCCTCATCATCGCCAACGGGGCCCTGGCCATGGGGATGGGGGCGTCCCTCTTCTTCACCTTCTGGGGCCTTTTGCGGCTGAAGAAGGGCGGCCTGGAGAAAGGCCCCCTCTCGAAGATGAACATGCTGGGCCTGGGCCGGTGGATGGTGAAAAAGAGGATGAAAGCGGCGAAGGTGGCCTCCCTCGATAAGCTCCTCGCCGACTTCAAGGAGCTGGACGGCAAGATCATCGCCTGCGAGATGACGATGGAGGTGATGGGGATCAGAAAGGAGGACCTCCGGGCTGACCTGATCGACGAGTACGGGGCCGTGGGGACCTACGTCCAGGAGGCGAGAGGGTCGGCGATCAACCTCTTCATCTGAGGTTGGCTTTTTGATTTTGAATTGAAGAGAGATCAGGAGAGATAAGGAGGGATCAGAAGAAGATGTTTGAAACTTCCGTTTATCTTGACAACGCCTCCACCACCAGGCTCGACGAGAGGGTGATGGAGGCGATGAAGCCCTACTTCTTCGAGGTCTACGCCGTGGCCACCTCGGAGTTCGGCTACTCCATGGGGATCGAGGCGAAGGAGGGATTGGCCGCGGCGAGGGAGAAGCTCGCCGGGATGCTCCGTGCCGGCCCCGAGGAGGTGGTCTTCACCTCCGGGTCCACCGAGTCGAGCAACATGGCGATCAAGGGCGTCGCCCTCGCCCTCGGAAAAAAGAAGGGGCGCCACATCATAACGACAAAGATCGAGGACTTTCCGGTCCTCTCCAGCACCCGGGCCCTGGAGCGGGACGGATTTGAGGTGACCTATCTGGACGCGGACGGTGACGGGCTCGTCGACCCCGACCGGCTCGGCGAGGCGATCCGAAAAGATACGATCCTGGTCTCCATCCAGCACGCAAATCAGGAGATCGGGACGGTCCAGGACGCAGAAGCGATCGGCCAGATCGCCATGGACAATCACGTCCTCTTTCACACCGATGCTACCCACACCTTCCGGCGTCTTCCCATCGACGCCGATCGGGTCCCGGCAGACCTGATCACCATCTCCGCCCACACCATCCACGGGCCACGGGGGATCGGAGGGCTTTACATCAGGGATAAGACGCCGATCGCCAAGTGGATGGACGGAGGCTACCAGGAGTTCGACCGGCGGGCCGGGATCGAGAACATCCCCGGAGCCGTCGGCTTTGCCGCGGCTGCTGAATTCGTCACCCCTGAGGAGAACGAGCGTCTGAGGGGGATGCGAGACCGGATCCTCGACCGGGCCCTCGCCGAGATCTCACAAACGACCTTGAACGGTCACAGGGAGAAGAGGACGCCTCAGAACGCCAACGTCACCTTCCACCTGGTGGAGGGGGAGTCGATCACCCTCCACCTGGACATGAGGGGCTTTGCGGTGAGCACCGGCTCAGCCTGCTTCTCGCGGTCTCTTGAGGCGAGCCACGTGATCGCCGGGATCGGTGGAGATCACGAGCGGGCCCACGGGTCGGTCAGGTTCACTCTGGGCAGGTACAACACCATGGAGGAGGCGGACGCCGTCGTCGATGCCATCTCCGAGGTGGTGGAAACCCTCCGGAAGATCAGCCCCCTGGGCAAGGGTGGGAGAGGTTGATGGAGGGAGATGGAGGGTTGATAGAGGTGGGAAGGCGAAAGGAGGATTTGAGATGAGCAAGTTTCCTTACAGCGACCTGGTTCTCGAGCACTTCAAGCACCCGCGGAACGTAGGCGAGATCGAAGACCCCGACGGCAAGGCGACGGAGGGAAGCCCCGCCTGCGGCGACATGGTCTCGGTCCACATAAAGGTGGACGAAGAGACGAAGACGATCGCAGACATCAAGTTTCAGTCCTACGGCTGCGCCTCGAACATCGCCACCGGCTCGATCATCACCGAGCTTGCCAAGGGAAAGACCCTGGATGAGGCGAAGAAGATCACCTGGAAAGAGGCCTCCGAGGCCCTGGGAGGCCTGCCGCCGATCAAGGCCCACTGCTCGGTCCTGGCGGTGGAGGGGCTCAGGTCCGCCATCCGGGACTACGAGGAGAGGCACGGCCTGGTGACGGAGAAGGTCCCCACGACCAGTGAGGTGGTGGAGAAGCGGCTGAAGAAGGTGATGAACCCCCTCTCGGGCCTCGATCTGGTGAGGACGAAGCTCGTCAGTGATATCGAGGTGAAGGAAGGAAAGGTGAAGGTCGTTATCGACCTTCCGTCAAACCACCAGTTTGCCAACTCCATCAGGGAGGAGGTCATCGAGAAGATCGAGCCACTCTGGGACGTGGAGGAGGTCGAGGTCGTCTTCACCGAGTAGCTGGATTGAAAAGTCCTGAAATAAGCTGAGATAGGTATATCTAAACCGGCCTCGCTGAAACCTGAGCGATGAAGATCGATCTCGAACAGATCCTCGCCCTCGCCGGCGACCTGGAGCAAGAGGGCTCAAGAAAGAGGTTTCAGAGCTTTCTGGCCGATGTGGCGAAGGACTCCGACTCCATCAGGGAGTTGCTCGCGGCCTCGGCCCTGAAGGTCTCCGACCTCCAGCACCGCCACGCCCTCCAGGATCTCGTCCTGAGCCTTGGGGTCCAGCTCGGCTTTGAGCCGGGCCTCTCCTTCGGCGGCCACTGGAGGTCCCCCGCCGGGGTCATCTTTCTTCTGGAGCTGGTGGGTGGGGATGACCACCTCGACATCGCCGCCCTCGTCGGCAGGGCGGAAAGCCTCGCCTCGCCCCCAGCCGCACCGCCGGCTGGCGAAGGGGCGGTGGACGAGGAGGTGGCTGAGGAGGCGAGCGCCCTCTGCCTTCTCGTCGTCGGAGATTCGGAGATCCTGCGGGTCGAGAACGCCATCATCGAGGGGGACGAGGAGGGGCGGCTCCGGGCGATATCCATCTCGGCCCTCCTCGCCCTCTCGAAGATCGTCGAGGAGTACCACCTCACCCACGATGACGTCCTCGTCCTCCTCCTCACCTCAGGACCCTCCGTCGACCCCATCGTCGACCTGATCGCCCGGGTCATCTCCCAGTGCGAGGCCGAGACCCCCACCCTGGAGGAGATAGCCCAGATCCTGGGGCCCCTGGGGCGGGGCGGCGAGCCCACCCCCGAGGGCGCGCTCCAGGACCTGATCGACCAGAGCCAGTACTACGCCTTCGGTTATCGGGGAGCGGGGCAAGGGGAGAAGAGACGCTGAGGCTTGACCTCTTGAGACTCTTTTTAGAGAAAGTTATAATAAATTTGAGATCCAAGCTCCTCGTCAGCGGACCGAGAGGATGAGTGGAGGCGGAAGTTGGATGAAGGTAGTCGTTCCCCTGGCAGAGGGTTTTGAAGAGATCGAGTTTGTGACGATAGTCGACATCCTGAGGCGGGCCGAGGTTGAGGTGGTGGCTGCAAGCCTGGGCGAGAGAAAGGGAGACGGCGAGGAGAAGGAGAGGGAGATGGAGATGGAGACCGTCGAGGGGTCTCACGGGATCGGGGTCGTCCCCGACGCCGCCATCGACGAGATCGACCCCGACCAGTTCGACGCCATCGTCCTGCCCGGAGGCTTTCCGGGCTTCGTTCACCTGGGCGAGGACGAGCGGGTCCTGGACCTGGTCCGCAGGATGAATGGTGCGGGAAAGTTCGTTGCCGCCATCTGCGGCGCCCCCTCGGTCCTGATCAGGGCCGGGGTTGTGGAGGGGAGGCATGCGACGGTCCATCCCGCCGGACGAGGGGACCTGACCGACGACCAGTACGTCGACGACCGGGTGGTGGTCTCGGGAAAGCTCGTCACCAGCAAGGCCGCGGGGACGGCGATGGAGTTCGCCCTCCGACTGGTGGGGGAGTTCATTGGGGAGGAGAGGATGAGGAGGCTTGCGGAGGAGATCCTGGCGGAGTGCGAGGTGTGAGCGGGTTAATTTTTTTCTAAACAGGGGTTGTATCTTGGCGAGAGGTGTTCGAAATGAGCGAGGGGTTTGAGCTGTCGACGGTCTTCGTCGTGATCTCGGCGATCTTCATTTTATCTCTTCATCTCGTGGAGAAGTATCAGAGGGTGCCCTCTGCCCTGGCGGAGGAGCTGGCGGGCGCCATCGGCCTTCTGCTCTCCTCCGCCTTGCTCTTCCTCTTGATCCATCTGACTTTCAACGCTTGAGATCATATTTTTGGGGTTGCCCGGGAGGAGACTGCCGTCCTGATCATCCAGGAGAAATAATCATCAACCGGCAGATAATTTTATCCGAGATCGAAGAGAGAGCCGGATGTTCCGGCCATCATCCCACCTTGTCTAGAGGGAAACCCTTACCAGTGAAGAAACATAAAATAACTGATCGGATATGACTGCCAAAATCATTGAAGATCCCGACCTCAGGGACCGGTGGGGCGTCTTTGGGGACCGGAGGGAGGCGGGAGAGCACCTGGCCCGATTCGTGGAGCGGTGGCGGGGAGAGGATGCGATGGTGCTGGCCATCCCCTCCGGAGGAGTGCCCATCGGCCTGGCGGTCTCCGAAGACCTCGACCTCCCCCTCGATCTTCTGATTATAAGAAAGATACCCATACCCGGCAATCCCGAAGCGGGCTTTGGAGCCATCAGCCTTGAAGGCGACCTGGTGCTGAACCCGCCCCTGGTGAGAATGCTGGGGCTTTCGGCGGAAGAGATAGAGGAGCTGTCGAAGCCGGTTCGAGAGGAGCTGGAGGAGAGAAACCGGCTCTTCAGAGAGGGCAGACCCGAGCCGGTGCTTCGGGGAAAGATTGCCATCCTGGTGGACGACGGCCTCGCCTCGGGCTACACCATGATGGCCGCCGTCCGGATGGTGCGAAGAAGAGAGCCCTCCCGAATCGTGGTGGCCGTGCCCACCGCCTCCTTGGGGACGGTGAGGCTCCTCGCGGAAGAAGTGGACGAGATCGCCTGTCCCAACATCAGAAGCGGAGCCAGCTTTGCCGTTGCTGATGCTTATAGGAACTGGTACGACCTCTCAAGAGAGGAGGTTTTGAAACTGCTCAGAGACCACGATCTGCTCGAAGAGCCTCGCGGCCGGCTCTGAGGTTTACTCTGTGGTTTATTTATCTCATCATCCGAATACGTATCTTTCATGAGCGAAGAGCTGAAGAGAGCCCTCCAGGAACGGTGCCGCTCCATGGAGATCCCCCTGCTGGGGGTCGCCAGCGTCGACCGATGGGCCTCACCCCCCTTTGAGCCCTGGGTGCCCGAGGAGTTCTGGCCGCAGTCGATATACCCCGAGGCGAGGTCGGTCGTGGTCATAGGGCTTCCCATCTCCCTTCCAGCCCTGGAGACCTCGCCGTCGATCTGGTATCGGGAGATGTACAGGACGGTGAACATCCTTCTGGACCAGTACACCTACCGGCTCGCCAACTTCCTCAACGAGAGAGGATGCCCCTCGGTCTTCGCACCCAGGGACGGGTACGCCGATCTCAAGGCGCTCCTGGAAAACCCGATCGCCTTCTTCTCCCACAGGCATGCGGCCTATCTCGCCGGCCTGGGGACCTTCGGGGTGAACAACGTCCTGCTGACGCCAGATTACGGTCCCCGGGTCCGCTTCGGCTCGGTCTTCACATCGGCCGAGCTTCCGCCAGACCCCCTGATGGTCGAAGACCTCTGCACCCGATGCATGCGGTGCGTCCGGATGTGCCCCGCCCGCGCCTTAGATGAGGGGGACTACCCCCAGGGGCTCACCGACAAATCGGCCTGCACCGCCTACAGCGCTGAGCTGAACCGACGCGGGATCTCGCCCTGTGGGGTCTGCATCAAGGTTTGCCCGGTGGGGGCAGATCGGGAGCTCTACGACCGCAAGGATGCCTCGATCTACGCCAAAGGCGAGAGGGCTCCTGCGCTCCGGAGGGCCTGGGAGCATGTCCGGGACTACGGGGGGAGATGAGGGGCGATGGTGATGTCGTCGGAAGATTAATTATTAGATTTTTATTCATCCTGATAGTTTAAAGCCACCCATTCATCCATCTACAAGATCTTCAACGGTTCACTCCAATGGTGGCGGCTTACGGGATTTTATGGGCATCGCTCCGGACGAGGCGCCTTACGCCAGGGCGTTCTCGTCTCCGGAGTCCAGGGCGAAGAGGCAGGCGGACCGGGTCTTTTCGACCATCTGGCGGACGAGGTCGAGGTCTGCGTCCGGCGGGAGGCTGAAGATGTTCAGGGAGGATAGGGGCGTCTCGGCGATGTCGCTCTCCAGCCCACCCACCACCACGTAGATCCGGGCGTTGGGGATCCGGGCGAGCTCGATCAGGTTTGTCAGGTACTCCTGAGCCGCCTCAACGTAGCGCTTGCTCTTGACGAAGGTGATCAGGTTCAGGGACGCCTTCCAGTTCCGCTTGAGCTTGTAGGCGATCAGGATCGCCAGGTCCATGTTCCCCAGCTCCATACTGATGTCCCAGTCGGGACTTCTATCATCGATCCACAGGTTTATCGACTTTCTGCGGCCGAGGCCCGCCATCGGATGGTCGGCGAACAAGAGGACCCCCAGCCTGCTCTCCGAGGCCTTCTCGATCACCTTGCCTATCCCCTCGTCCCTCTCCGAGGTCTCCGGAAGCCTCAAAAATATAATGCTCGGCTTGAAGAAGGCCCCGCCCAGAGCCTGCATCCCAGCCACCAGGTTCTCCTCGAAATTGGCGACGTCGATGATCGTCCAGGAGGCGAAGACCCCCGCCTCCTGAAAGGCCTGAGCGAGGCTGGAGAGGCGCAGGCGCATCCTGCCGGCGTCGTCTGTGCCTGCGAGGCCCAGGATCTTGATGAAGCCCTTAGGTCGGGCGATGTCTCTTATGAAGTTGAAGGCGCCCCGAAGCTCCTGGGCATCCTCCACCGGGATGAGGAGGTTCGCCGTCCAGGTCCTCTCCTGGGAGGCGGCCGTCTCGTAGACCCTCTTCGCCGCCCACTCGGCGACAGCGACGAAGAGGCCGCTCCGAACGTCTCCAAAGGGAGCCTTGAGGTGGCGGCGGATGAGAGAGCCGTGGATGGCGAGGACGATCGCCACCGCCACCAGGCTGAAGACGGGGTTGACGATGAACATGGCAAATAGACAGCCTACGGTGCCGACGAAGGGGACGATCCGGGGGATCCGGAAGAGGGGCCGAAAGCTCACCAGCCTCAGGCTCTGCTCGATCAGAACGACGACGTTGATCATGCCGTAGGTTATGAGGAAGAACATGGTGACGAGGGGGGCTATGGCGTTCAGGTCCCTGAGCATCAGGGTGACGATGACGATGGCTCCCGTCACCATGATGGCGTTCCTCGGCTCTCCGGAGCTGCTTCTTTTTGCAAACCAATCGCTTCGAGGGAGGATATTGTGCTCGCCGAGGGCCTGGAGGATCCGGGGCGCTCCGACTATGGAGGCCAGGGCTGAGGAGAAGGTGGCGCCTAGAAGACCTCCCAAGACGAGGGGGCCGCTGGCCGAGCGGTCTATCATGACGTTGTAGTTTCTGACCAGCTCCTCGGGGCTGGCGGTTCGGGCCAGCCAGTAGGCCAGAGCCATGTATACGAGGAAGCTGAGCGCGATGGCGGCCAGGGTTCCGAGGGGTATGCTCCGACGCGGATCTTTGAGCTCGCCGGACATGTTGGCTCCGGCCATGATCCCCGTCGCTGCGGGGAAGAAGACGGCGAATACGCCCCAGAAAGCGATCCCGGAAAAGCCGCTCTCTATGGAGCCGGGAAAGGTCCCCCACCAGTCGATCGGCTCGGTCATGGAGCCGGAGTAGGCGGCCAAGGCGACGGAGAGGAGGGATGAGGCGATCACCACCATTATCAGGTACTGTATCCGGAAGGCCAGGCCAGCGCTGATGTAGGCGATGACGAAGAGGAGGGCGAAGGCCCCGAGGTCCACCAGGATGGGGGAGTGGTCGGGGAAGATCCAGAGCCATCCGGCCCTAAAGCCGAATATGTACATCACCACGGCCAGGGCCTGGCCGATGTAGAGGGGGATTCCGATGCTGCCACCCACCTCCAGGCCCAGGGACTGGGATATGATGGAGAAGGCTCCGCCCGCCCCGATCCTGATGTTGGTGGTTATGGAGGAGAGGGAGAGGGCGGTGAAGGTGATGATGAGAAAGGAGATGAGGATGATCAGCCAGGCTCCGAGGAGGCCCGCGTTCCCCACCACCCAGCCCTCCCTGAGGAACATGATGACGCCGAGGATGGTGAGGAGGGTCGGCGTGAAGACCCCGGCGAAGGTCCCGTAGAGCTTTCGGGTGGGGGCCATCTTCTCCTCGATCTGCTCCTGGAGGGTCTCCTCGTCTGGGGGGCGGGTGAGGTCGCCGTCGGTCAGGGAAACGCCCGGATCTTCGGCCGGAGGGGTCGAGGTTGCAGTTTCGTCGGATTCTGTCACCTTCGTCATCTCCTGGGTCTAGAGGTGCAGGCTCGGCTGAAGCAGAGCCTGTTGCGTGAAGATGAGGGCGATATGGACCGATGGAAACGGCCGGAGAGAAGACGCCCCCTCAGCTCATCTGGCCTGAGCTTGGGCCTTTAAACCGCCCGGGACGCCTTTCTTGGAGATCTCTCCTCCTTTCGCCCAGCCGGGGCTCGCCATTTTAAGATCAGCTTATTTTGAAGGGGCGCTCACAGATATTAAAAATTCCGCTTCGATCGGACGCATCCCATTGGATGGTCCTTCCTGCGCCGATCTCAGCACTCAAAAGCTTGGCTTGATGAGAGTGCTTTGGAGATAAGATACAAAAAACAAAAGGTATGTAGCGGGCCGGTATCGTACGGCCCGCATCGACCCGATCAGGTCACAATGCTCTGATAATATCGGTCAGAGACCCCCGCCAGCCCGCCTTCGCCCTCTGCTATGGGCGGATAGAGGAATATCCCCTCCTCGTCGAGATCGTAGTCCAGTCCCAGGAACCTGGTCAGGTACTCCTGATGAATCGCCTCGGGGTCCAGGTCTGCGAAGGCCTCCGGAAGGAAGAGCTTTGCCATGTAGGCGGCGCCGATAAGCCCTCCACTGGCGTCGTTTCTGAAGGATCCGCTCCCCAGATAGACCCTTCCGCCCTTCACGGCCTTCATCTCGCCCAGTTCGGGCCGGCGGGTGAAGGCCTCTCTCGCCGCCTCGATCTCCTCGGGATCGTAGGCGTCGTAGCCGTTGGATGGATCCAGGGAGATGCCGCCGTAGGTGTGGGCCACCAGGTGGAGGTAGATGAAGTCGGAGTTCTGTTCGATCACCCATTCGGGGTCGACGTCGATCCTGTAGGACGACCCGAGAAACTCGGGGAGGTCTTCAGCCATCACCTTCGCTCCTGTCAGCATAGCCATCTGGGTGAGGGTGTCGATCATGGAGTAGGTCCGGAAGGTGCCGACCTCCAGGTGGGCGTAGGGGTAGGCGCAGATCAGAACCTTCGGTCGGTCCTCCTCGGGAACGTTCTCGCCCCTCGCTCTGATCTCCTCCACCCATCCCAGGTTCCAGTCCAGGTACTCCTCTGCCCTCTCCTCCTCGTCCAGGATGTAGCCGAGCTTTCTCACGGCGTCGACGAACTTCGAGTTTTCTGGGTCGGAGAGGTCCGGGTAGTAGAGGCCCAGGAAGACGACGTCCACCCCCGGGAGGTTATCTGCCTTATTCTGGACGTTCGAGGGCGAGAAGGTCAGGAGAAGGTCCGGGTCTGAGCTGAGGACGGCCTCGTAGTCCGGCTCGTTCATCTGGCCGACGTTCATCCTCCCGCTCAGCTCCGGGAACTGATACTCGCTCTCGGCCACGGCGTAGTCCACACCTACCACCTTATCAGAAGCGTTGAGGATGCTCACCAGCTCCGCGTTGTCCAGGTATTCGACCACGATCCTCTCTACGGGCTTGTGGGCCGTCATCGGCTCGCCGTTGCCGTCCAGGATGATAAGCTCCGTCTCCTTCCCTTCGATGATCATCTCGATCTGAACGATGTCCTTCTCGTCGATCTCGCCGTTCCCGTCGGCGTCGGCGAGGTCGGTGGGATCGTTTCTTCCATCGATTATCCCCTGGACGTATTCGACGTCCAGCTCGTCTATGGTGTTGTCCATGTTGGCGTTTCCGAATACGCCCAACGTGGCGGATGCCGGCATTATTGCCAGCGAGATGCCGAGCATCAAGGTCACCGCTGCCAAGATCGTCTCTTTCATTCTATCGCCCTCTTTTCAGATAATCAACTTAATACGTAGCGTCTTGTAGTATCATTTAAGTAGATAATCATATCTATTGTAATTCGATTCATAATCAGTATAATCGGAAGATGACGGGCTCTCCTCTGCCGCCAGCCCACTCTGCCTCAAATAAGCCTTCTGCCGGCAATCTGGGCGGCGAGAGGGTCCTCCTTCCCGGCTTCGGACCTCCGGGGCCTAAGAGCGATCGAAATTATTATGATATCATACGGGAAGTGGAAAAGGATGAAAGCGTTGGTATGCGGAAAAGGAGGCAGCGGCAAGAGCACCGTCGCCGCCCTTCTCGCCAAGAGCATGGCCCGGAGAGGATACGGGGTTTTAGTGGTGGACAGCGACGAGTCGAACTACGGGCTGCACCGCCAGCTGGGGATGGAGCTTCCGAGCACCCTGATGGACTACTTCGGGGGAAAGAGGAAGATGATGGAGAAGCTGAGGAGGTCCTTCACCGAGGGAGAACAGGTCTCTCTCTTCGATCATAAATGGACCCTCGACGAGATACCGGCGGAGGCGACGGCGGAGAAAAACGGAGTCAGGCTTCTGGCCATAGGCAAGATCCACGACTTCGGAGAGGGGTGTGCCTGCCCCATGGGGGCCCTCTCCAAGAAGTTTCTGGACAACATCCAGGTGGGAGAAAAGGAGATGGTGATCGTGGACACCGAGGCCGGGATAGAGCACTTCGGAAGAGGCGTCGAGGCGGGGTGCGATGCCATCCTCGCAGTTCTGGACCCCTCCTACGAGTCGCTACTCCTCTCCAAGAAGATCGAGGAGATCTCGGAGAAGATCAATAAGCCCCTCTACTTCGTCCTCAACCGGGTCGACGAGGAGAGGAAAGCTGCGATGCTCGAGTCTCTGGATGAGAAGAAGGTGGCCGCATCCATCCCCGAGACTAAGGATATCTTCAGAGCCGGGCTCGCCGGCGAGGAGTTCGACTTCACGGTTGCGGAGGTGGAGAGGCTCGCAGACCTTCTGTCGGAATAGGGGGCGACGGGCCGAAGGCCCCTCGTCCTTTTTTGATGGTGTCATTGAAGACTTTTATATTCTTGACTGAATACTGTCGGCGGCGCAGGCCAGAGGGCTGGCCCGGATCCGCCATGGCCAGGAGCCGAGCGAGAGGCTGGCCGCGCCCGCGCCGATCCCGCGCCCCGGAAACGCCATCCGAACGCGGGCGTGCAGGATCAGGGTCGGGTCCCCGGCGTCATCTCCATCGCGCTCCGATGAGGTCCCCGGAGTCGTCCTCGAAGCCCCCGAGGGCGACGGCGGTGGCTGCGTCATTCAAGATCTCGTAGACCGTCTCGAAGTCGGCAGGATGCTGGGGGCGAATGGTGGTGAAGACACAAGCTTCGGTTATTGCGCTGTTTAGTGAAATTACAATACTAAATAAAGTTCTTTATACTCTTTTTTGGCGTAATTATCGGTCATCCCGGCAATATAGTCACATATAACTGATAAGAATATGTAATTAAGCTCTCCCAAATACCATATAAACTCGTCAGTGTCATCTAAATATTTTCCAGCCATCTTTTTAGATCTAACTTCTTTAATTTTCTCCCCCGATGTTGAATCATTATTCTCCTCGTTATCCTTGAGGATTAATTTTAACTTATCACGATCTAACAGGCACTTTGAACACGTAATCTTTTCTAAATCTACAAATTCTAACTTCAATAATTTTAAAAAATTGTCTATTGAGTCTACCTGGCTAGTGCTGAAATCTATTTCGTTGAAGTCTTGGTGGTTGTAGCCTTGATTGTTGGAGAGATCTCTAAATCTTTTCGTTATTTTATCTAAGTTTTCTCTTGGCATTTGTCTTGGATTTGTGTAATAGGCTTTGAAAATTTGTCTGATGATAAATCTTGCCTTGCCGTCAAATCTATTGACATCATATGAGTTAACTATTTTGTTCTTAATATATGTTTCAATTTCCTCATCCAGGCTTTTACCTATTGAGGAATATTTAATTATTTTTCTATTTATGACAACATTATCCGATTTTGGGTAAGATGATTTTGGAGTTCGATCTAAATTATTTTCTGATTCAATCAATACATCTAAAATAAAGTATTCGATAATATCTCTAACAATCTTATTCTTTGCATAGCATTTGTATCCAGAGTTATTTATATTGGCTTCAGCGCCAATTTTAATATCCTCCAATTTCACTTTCAACAAACGAATCAACTCAATATTTCCTTTTATGTATTTATATTTATTAGATATAATTTCAGATTCGATATCTTCTATCAGCTCTAAAATTTCGCTGGTAATAGTGATGATATCTAGATTTAGAGAGAGATCCCGCATACCATCATCAATATCATGTTGTCTTTGTGCTATCTCATCAGCAATGGCTACTACTTGGCCTTCTAACGTTACTGACTCATCTCTATCCAGGAATAGATCTTTCGTTCTCGAAGGGTCATTAATAAATCTATTAATATCATATTTATCATTTTTATGCTTTGTATGCTTGAAAACTCCCTCCAGAACTTGCCACGATAAATTCAATCCACTTATACCCATATATTTACATTCCAATACATCCAAAACTCGTAAACTATTATAATTATGTTTGAAGCCGCCATTATCTATTTTATGCCTAATCATTCCGCCTAGGTTATCCGTTCCGATCATTATTTCGTTAAGGGTTCGTTCGCCTTGGTGCCCAAATGGGGCATGTCCGATATCATGACCTAACGCAATCGCCTCTACTAAATCCTCATCTATATTTAAATATTTTGCTAAACTTCTAGCTATTTGAGATACTTCT
Organism: Methanocrinis sp.; assembly: GCF_049974945.1. Lineage (NCBI taxonomy): Archaea > Methanobacteriati > Methanobacteriota > Methanomicrobia > Methanotrichales > Methanotrichaceae > Methanocrinis > Methanocrinis sp. Next base: position 15,357 of record NZ_JBNGCU010000042.1, read on the forward strand.
AATGTGTGGGTAAGTCTCGTTCTAAAATGGTCTCCTCGTTCAGGAGAATATACTTGGGCTTTGTGTTCGAGTCGTCTAAAAGCCCTTGAAAATAAGATTCTGTCTCGGTCTCTATGGAATCCAGATCGTTCTTTTACAATTTTTGTTTTGAATTCAAAAATGTCATCAATTTTCTCGTATTTCCTGTCACTAGGATTACATATTTGTTTGAACTCATTATTACCATCCATGTATCTGCACCTCACAGACCTGTGCTAACTAATGATTTATATTTGTTAGTGCGTTTCGCACAGTTGTCGACCCTCAGCCCGAAAAATCACATTCCCATCACCCGCTCCGCCGCCTCCCGGAGGTCGTGGACGACGTCCGGCCCCGACTCCATCCGGTCCCGGTCGAGGTAGAGAG
>NZ_JBNGCU010000043.1:0-13339 GCF_049974945.1 Methanocrinis sp.
CCCAACTCCGCCGCCTACCACGCCGGGATGCAGTACGACCAGAGGAGGAAGGTGGAGGCCCTCTTCGCGGAAGGGAAGATCGACGCCGTGGTGACGACGGCCGCCCTCGCCGCAGGGGTCGACTTTCCCGCCTCCCAGGTGATCTTCGACTCCCTGGCCATGGGGATCGAGTGGCTTTCAGTCCACGAGTTCAACCAGATGCTGGGCAGGGCCGGAAGGCCCGGCTATCACGATCGCGGGATCGTCTACCTCCTTCCCGAGCCCGGCAAGAAGTATCAGGGCGCAAGGAGCGAGTCCGAGGACGAGGTGGCCCTGCGGCTTTTGCGGGGAGTGATGGAGGACGTCCTACCCGAATACGAGGAGGAGGAGCAGCAGGAGGAGGTTTTGGCAAACGCTGTGGTGGCGAGGTCGAAGGAGGAGCTGGTCCGGCTTCATCATCTGACCATCGGCCTCGACGACCTCGACTCGAGCCTCAGGGCTCTTGCAAAAGCCGATCTGGTGAGGGGGATCGCTCCCACCCGGCTCGGCCGGGCGGCGGCGGCCCACTTCCTCACCCCCGAAGATGTGTCTGTGATCAGAGAGGGTCTCGCCGAGGAGAAAGGGCCTCTGGAGGTGGCCGTCGACCTGGATCGGTTCGAGGACCTCTACCTCAAGGCGGCGGACCGGATCTCGGCGAAGCTTCGGATGCAGGTCTCGGCGAGGGCGCTCCACGGCTCGGTGATGGACCTCCTCAGCAGCGAAGACCTCACCAAGCTCGACCCGAAGGTGCGCGAGGAGCTGATGAACTTCGCCAAGGACTTCACCCGATGCGGCTGCAAAGATTCTCCCTACTGCGGCTGCCCCGAGAGGAAGGCCTCCCTCAAGATCCTGGAGCTCCGGGCCGAGGGGTCGAGCCCCAACGGGATCATCCAGGAGTTCACCGACTCTTACGGGATCGGCGCCTACACCGGCGATCTGATAAACTACCTGGACTCGATCGTCCGCCGCCTGGAGGCGATCGAGGAGATGGCGCGGGTCCTGGGCAAAAAGGAGACGGCGAGGGAGGCGAAGAGGCAGAAAGAGAGGATAGAGGGGTGAACCTCCGACCTTGTTTTGATATATTGGCCGCACCCCTGCTCCCCCTCGAAGGGTCATCAGGAAATGACATAATCGATCACCACCTCAGCCCCCTCCACCTCGCAGCCGAGAACCTCCACCGCCAGGGAGTCCTCGGCTTCGGCGACGGAGTAATCGAGCCCCTCTGAACAGCTGACTGCCATAACCTCTGCGTCTTGGGGGAGATGGAAGGCCAGATGAAGCTCTTCCCACCATCCTTTGGCCTCAAAAGTGAGCCTCGTTCCGTCCCCCAAAACCGTCGTCAAGCCGTCTCCCAGGGCGTAGAGTTCCCCCGTATCTTGATCGTAAAAGCGCTCGAAGCCCTGGAGGAAGGCCAGATCTTCCAGGCCTTCTGCCTGGAGATAGCCGACTATGAGAGCCCTCTCTCCACCATCCAGGTAGATCTCCAGGACGATGCTTCCGGTGGCCGTCTCCTCCTGGCCCTCATCGTCCAGGCCGACGGGATCGCCGCCTTCTGCCGGGAACGCTGAGAGGGCCGAAAGGGCGACGGCGGCCGCGAGCAGATAAGACAGGACCTCTGAAGCCGATCCCCGGCGAAGAGGTCGAGCTCTCTCATCATCTCTGATCAAGTCCAAAACCCCTCCGATCTCAGAGGCCCGGGCCGCCCAAGATCCTCTCCAGGAAGGGGTCCTGAAACCCCGGGCTCCGCCATGGCGGAGATGAAGGCCCGCCTCTGTGAGCTCGCATCTCTCCGACCTCCGGTCCGCCGAGCCAGCCCGGGCAGCCCCCCATCCCACAGCCGGTGCCGATCGACGAGTCCAGGACGACGGCGTAGCTGCCGGTGTAAGGGCCGCTGAAGATGACCAGGCTTCCGATGCCGATCGCGGAGCCGTCCTCCTGGCGGCGGCTCCGGATGTCGATCTGCCCCGCCGTCTCCCGGCCCGACCCGGGGGTCGTCGGGATCGCGCCCCAGACCGGCTCCATCAAATCTGCCACCAGGGTCGAGTTTCCTCCCTCTGAGGTGACCCGGAGCTCTTCGAGGAGGTAGTGGGCCTGGCCTACGCGGATGTTCCCCCGATAGCTGTAAGCCCGATCTTCGCCCTCGATCTCCGCCTTGATCTCTCCCAGGGTCCGGTTCTCTCCCAGAAGCCGGCGGACCTGGGAGGGATCGATCCCCCTCACCCTCTCCACCTGGAGCCTTACGGGCAGGGTCCTGTTCTCGGCACCCAGGGCGAACCCCCTCTCGGAACTGACTATCGATATCAGAACCGGGGGCCCCTCCTGGGGGTGGACCATCCCGGCGATCTGGCAGAAGATCGGGCCGGCCCCCCCCCGACGACCGCACTCTTCGCCCTTCAGGCCGTCCGAGGGGGGGGAAAAGCCGGTCGCCGCAGAGCTCATCAAGATCAGGATCGCCATCCCCAGGCCCATCATCCTTCGGAGCAAGGGTCTCATCTCTCCATCACATCCTGGTTCTCCAAACTCTTTTGGTCCTCCAAATTGTTTCATCTCTCCTGACGCCCCTCACCTGAGCCGCTCGGCCAGCTCGATGACGTTGGTTCTGCCCCATTCCTTCTTGGTCACTATATTCCTCCTCTCCAGAGAGACTATTATCCCCGTGAGGGAGGATTTGGGAATTCCCGTCTCGTACCTGATCTCCGCCTGGGTCATCTTGCCGTCGTATTTAATCAGGGCTTCCAGGACCGACCTCTCCCTCTCGGTCAGGGTCTCCATCACCGCCACCATCTCCGTCGAGATGTGAGCCTCGATCTCCTCCTCGGAGGGGTGGGTCCGGGCCTCTTTGCCGGGCAGATCCTCTTCGACCGCGCGCCTCTCTTGATGGTCGGACTCTTGGAGGTCGGAAGCTTCCGCCTCGGAGACGATCTCGACCGGATCGCCGTACTGGGATCCGTCATCACGTCGGGGCGAGGCCCCCCCCAATCTTCTGAACCCGACCGCCGCCGCGATGAGGAGGGCGATGAGGAGGGCGCCGACCAGGACGAGAGGGGGCGAAGAGCCGTCCTCTGCGGGAGGGCCGCTCGCCCCCTCGTCGTTCCCGCTGGTCAGAGGCTGGCGGTATCGGACGGTGGCGGAGGGGTCCATTACGTCGTAGCCGTGAAACTCCACCACGAAGGAGTCGCTGGAGGAGGAGACGAGATAGTCGAGGCCGACGGTTCCGGTGATGTTGCTGAGCTGGACGTCCTCCGAGAGGTAAAAGGTGACGTGGTACTCGCCGTAGCTCCCCATCGCGGGCAGTCTTATCTCCCAGTCCTCGCCGTTCTTCCAGGTGAGGGCGTTGGTGACCGCGTAAAGCTGACCGGCTTCGTCCTCGTAGATGTACTCAGAGGAGTTCAAAAAGGGGAGACCTTCGATCTCTTTTGCGTACCCAGTCACCAGAGCCTTGCCGGCATCGTCTGCGTAGACGTCGAGGACCAGACCTCCGAAGTCGGTTTCTTCCTCGCAAGAGCCCAAGCTGAGGACGACGGCTGCGGTCAAGAAGAGGGTCAACGCCAATCGGCTCTGTCCTTCGATATCCTTCATCGGGATCCTTTTGCAAAGCTCCTTTTGAGTCTGAAGTTTAGGTCGAATATATTTAAGATTTGGGCGTGGGAGGAGCGTGAGATATAATCTATAAAAGGGGGGGGTCTACATCCCCGGCCTGAAGACCGGGGTTTTACGCCCCTCTCCGCCCCCCAATACCTATAAATGATAAAGTCCAAATTGGGCCGTTCTGTATGAGCCGAAAGTCCTCACGTCCCAGAATCGCCTCGGCGATGGCATGCCTATCTCAGGTGCTGCTTCTCCTGCTATTCTCTGCCTCGATCCCCGGGGCCGGCGTCCTGGAGGCGAACGAGTACGGAGAGATAGAAGAAAAGGCGGCGAGGTCCGAGCCGGCGGCACCAGAGGAGGCTTTCGGCCTCGCGGGGGAGGGTGCCCAGGAGGCCGCGACCTGGGGACCGGCTGAGGTTGGAGACCTCTCCGTCTCCTCCGGTGCAGAAGGCGGTTTCGGCGAAGACGCTACGGCGGAGATGGAGAGGCCAGAGGCGAATGAGACCGAGGCCGCCGACTCCGCCGGCTCCGACGAGGTCGAGGAGGTGACGGAGACGGCAGAGCCGACGATGGCCGAGGCCGTCGTCTACGTCTTCAACAACGACGACGACGCCCTGAGCATCTCTCTCTTCATAGATTCGGAGCTGAAGGAGACCGAGGACGTATCCAAGGAGAAGGAGAAGAAGTTCGGCAGCTACCAGCTTGAGGCGGGCTCTCATTCCTTCAAGATCGCCTGGTGGGACGACGATACAAAAAAGGGCCATCAGGAGGAGCTGATCGCGACGGTGGAGGGCGCGACGGCGATAACCCTCTACTCGACCCGGAACAAGGAGCCCGAGGAGTTCGAGGTCAACGTGATGCTGAGAAACGAGAACCGAGAAGATCTCGAGGCTTACCTCTACATCGACGGGGAGTACGAAAAGCAGAAGACCGCCAAGAAGGAGAGCACCACCGACTTCGGCAAGTTCGACCTGGAAGAGGGGACTCACGATCTGGCGGTGAGGTGGCAGGACCCGGAGACGAATATCGAGTACGAGAAGAGGAAGACCCTCAGGGTCGACGGAAAGGACGCCGTGACCTTCTACGCCCCCCAGGGCATGACCTTCGAGAGCGATGAGAAGGCCGCCTCCACGGCGACGGAGCCGAAGAGGACCACCTCGACGAGGACCGCCCCTTCGACGACGAGAGAAGACGGCGGCGAGGAGGAGCCGTCCTCGACCGGGGATGGCGGCCCAAGAGAGGTGCCTTCTGAGGCCGACGAGGTCGAAGCCGCCGCCGGGAAGGGAGAGACGGCCAAAGAAGAGGACGCTATGAGCGCGAGCGGCCGCGAGCCCCCGTCCGATGGGTGGGATGGGGACGCTGCGCCGGATCTGGCCGGCAGGACCCTATACGTCTCGGCCATCGGCGCGATCCTGGCCCTCTACATAATCTTCTTCAGGCGTTGATATGATGAGAGTGCTCATCGCCTATCTGCTCCTGGCCTCGATGATCGGGACGGCGGTCGAGTGGGGCGACAGCTCCGAAGGGGATCTCCGCTGGGGAGAGACGCTCTCGATGGGAAGATACACCCTGGAGGCGGCGGACTTCAGTCCCGAGGACGCCATGCCCCGGATGGTGATGCTGAGGCTTTACAGAGATGATGAGCTGATCGCCACCAGAGCCCTGGAGTCGGGCGAGACCTTCTCCCTCGAAGACGAGGTGATGGTGGTGGTCGAGGAGGTCAAGATGAGGGACTACCTCCTCGGCGAATCGGTGGAGCCCCGGGCCAGAGTGACCCTCCTCCTCCGGGCCGTTCCCGAGCTTCGGGTCCGGGTGGTCTCAGACGAGGACTCTTATGAGGCGAAAGACTGGGCGAAGCTCGAGATCGAGATCGAGAATGTGGGGGTGGCGGAGGCCGAGGAGGTGGAGGTGGGGTTGACGATGAAGCCCTCGATCGTCTCCTCGAGATATTCGAGGTCGAGCCTCGCCCCCGGCGAGGTCTGGGATGACCATCCGGCGACAGAGGAGATCGACCCCATCGAGGAGAGGTTCAAGGTGCCTTCGGTCCCCGGACCCGAGGAGGTCGCGGTGAAGGTCCACGCCCGCTACCTCGACCCTGAGGGGGGTCTTCACGATTCCTGGGGCGCAACGAGCTTCGACCTCTCAGGGCCCCTCCGAGTCTACAAGCGCACAAAAGACGCGATCAAGTTCGGAGATGTGGGTTACGTCCACCTCACCGTGAGCAACAGAGGCAACAGGACCCTGGAGGTCGACCTCTCCGACTCAGCGGGGCGGGACTTTCAGGCAGACGCAGCACTGAACTGGAGGATGAAGATCCCTGCGAGGGGGACGGAGGCGGCCAGCTACTCCATCAGCGCCAAAAAGCCCGGCCAGGGGCAGGTCCTCCCCCCGGCCGAGGCCGCCTACAGCCTGGACGGGAAGAGCTACCGGGTCAGCTCGGCGAGCCCCATCGTCGACGTCATCGGCCCCCTGGTGGTGGTCGAGAAGAATGCCTCCTCGGCTCGGGTCGAGGTGGGGGGAAGGGTGACGGTGACTCTGACGGCGAAGAACGTCGGCAACCGGAGGACCAAGGCCTCGGTGAAGGAGACGGTCCCGGCATGGGCTCGTCTCGCCTCCGGGGATACGGAGCTCTCCCGCCTCCTCCTGCCGGGTGAGTCGGCCTCTCTTGTGTACACCATATCATGCCCTGAGGCTGGCAGGTTCGAGATCCCGCCGACGGCCGTCTGTTACCGCAGCGACGATGGGACCGCCTGTACCCTAGAGTCCTCCCGGCTGCGGATAACAGTCGAGGAGGCGGAAAGGGCCGACCCGACGGCCGACGATATCGAAGAGGCGAAGCTCTCCCATCAGTCGTCGTCTTCGATGGATAAGGTGGCAGGACCGGACGGCAGCCGGGAGACGGGGGTTGAAGAAGATGAGGGCGATGACGAATCGGAAGGCGGCAAAGCCGCAGGAGAGGGGCCGATTCTCTGGGCGCTCCCCGCACTGATCCTGACCATTTTCGTGGCCTTTGACCGGTACATTTGAGCTATGATCATGGATGCAGCTTTATTTGAGATAAGAGGTGTGGGGGGATAAGGTTGTATAGATCCATCCAAGTCGCCCCGCTCATCAGAGCGAGCTTAATTCTTCTGATCCTATCCCACCCCGCCCTCGGCCAGGCTCCCGACCTGGCCTGGGATGAGGTCTTCGGCGGATCGGGGGGCGAGAGGGGCCTCGCCCTCCTGGAGACGAGAGACGCCAGCCTCATCGTCGCGGGATACACCTCCTCGAAGGGAGCCGGCGGCAGAGATCTCCTGCTGATCAAGACCGATCCGGAGGGGGGGATGGAGTGGGAGAGGACGATCGGCGGTCCCGCCGACGACGAGGGATGGGCCGCCCTGGAGACGAAGGACGGCGGCTATCTGGTGACGGGGGTCACCGGGTCCGAGGGCTCTGGCGGAAAGGATATCTGGCTGGTCAAGACCTACTCCGACGGCTACGAGAGGTGGAAGGAGACCTTCGGTGGGCCGGGGGACGATTGGGGCGTCGCCGTCCTGGAGGCGGCCGACGGGGGCTATGCCGTGGCCGGGGTCACCGCCTCTCACGGCTCCGGCGGCTCTGACGGCTGGATCTTGAAGACTGACCCAGACGGGAAGAAGGACTGGGACGTGACCATCGGAGGGTCCAAGAACGACTGCCTCAGCTCGATATTGGAGATCGATGGCGGCTACATCGTCCTGGGAACCACCGAGTCCTATGGCGCAGGCGGAAAGGACGTCTGGATCGCGAAGACGGACGCCGAGGGGGAGAGGGTCTGGGAGAAGACCTTCGGAAAAGGCGGCGACGAGAGGGGCAACTTTGTCCTGGAGACGAAGGACGGCGGCTACCTCATAGTCGGAGTCGCGGAGTCTGAGGGCTCTGGTGGAAGAGATCTCTGGATGGCGAAGACCGATGCCGAGGGGGAGAAGGTCTGGGAGAACGCCCTCGGCGGTCCCGGCGATGACGGCGGCTGGTCGGCACTGGAGGCCGAGGGCGGAGGCTTCATAGTCTTGGGCTACACCGGGTCTCAGGGGAAGGGGGACCAGGATATCTGGCTCTTGAAGCTCGGTCCCGAAGGGGAGCGGGTCTGGGAGAAGACCTTCGGAGGGGCGGGCTTCGACCTCGGAAGGTCCATCGTCTCGACGAAGGACGGAGGATGGGCGATGGCGGGATGGACCCAGTCTCAGGGAGCGGGGGGCGAGGACCTGTGGCTTTTGAAGACCGAGAGGGGATCGTGACGGAAGATCGGGGAGGTGGCCGAACTTCGGCGGCCTGCGATGTGAAGGGGGATACCAATCTGGACGACGTTTATGAGCCCGCCGAGGATACCCTCCTCCTTCTCGATGCCGCCCTTAAGGAGGTCGGCCTCCTCGACCACGTCCTTGAGATGGGGTGCGGCCGCGGGATGATATCACAACGGCTGGCCTCCCTGGCCGGGACGGTTCTCGCCACCGACGTCCACCCCCGCGCCGTGAGGTTCCTCCAAAGAATGGGGATCGACGCGGTCCAGGCAGACCTCTTCTGCGGCATTCGGTCGCAGTTCGATCTCGTCATCTTCAACCCGCCGTACCTTCCCACCGCTGAGGAGGAGGTCTTGGAGGGGTGGCTCAACTTCGCCTTCGACGGCGGAACGACGGGCAGAGATACGATAAACCGATTTCTGGAGGCGCTGGAAGATCACCTCGATCCCGAAAGGGGACGCGCTCTCCTCCTGGTATCGAGCCTCTGCGGCCTCTCCGAGGTTGCGGAGAAGGCCGAGAGAGAAGGGCTGAAGGTCGAAGTGGTCGCTAGGGAGAAGCACTTCTTCGAGGAGCTCTTCGTCCTGAGGCTCTCCCTCCGTCGATAGGCCGAACCGAGAAATGAGCTGCAACGAACCTCCCCGGTTGGGCTGCGGTTTTGCTTATATCAAGCAAAAATGTTGGAGTGCAATAAACTTATATGCGAGAAACAATAACGTGTTATGGCTGAGGTGCTGCGATGCTGAAGATCAGAGTTGTCAGTTCCAAAAAAGAGATCGATGAGCTGAACAGAAACGAGCAGATGATACATCTTGCCTTCAGAGCCTCCAATACGGACATATTCAGGCTCCTTCAGGCCTGTCCCCGGCTCAGGGCGATCCAAGTTCCGTCGTCCTACTACAAGACCATGTCCCATGCAGGTCAGATGTTCCTCGAGATGCAGGGGGTCGATATCATCGAGGGCGACGTCTGGGGGCACAGAAAGGACATCGACGAGTACTACACCGTAGACGACAAGGTGATTGAGAGGATAAACAACCTCCAGTCAGAGGGGATGAGCGCCGACGATATCGCTGGAAGGGTGTCCAGGGAGTCGAAGCTCTCTGCGTCTATGGTCAAGTACATGGTCAAACAGACGACCTGAGGGACATGGTCAAACAGACGACCTGAGGGTAGGCGAAAGATCGCCGGCCATCCTCGTCTCGTTATTGAGCTGATCACGATTGAGCTGATCACGATTGGGGTGTGATTTCGTTGATGAAGATCAGAATAGTAAGCTCCAAAGACGACATAAATGATATCACAAGGAACGATCAGACGGTTCACCTGGCCTTCAGGGCCTCCACCACAGACATGTTCAAACTGTTGCAGTCCAGCCCTCGGCTCAGGGCCGTACAGGTCCCCCCCTCATACTACAAGAATATGCCCAGCACCGGTCGGGCTTTCCTGGAGACCCAGGGAGTCGATATCATCGAGGGCGACGTCTGGGGGCACAGAAGGGACATCGATGAGTATTACGTAATCAAAGACGCGGTCATAGACCGGATAAGGGGGCTGCGGTCCGAAGGGCTGAACGTCGACGAGATCTCATCGAGGATATCCTGGGAGTCGAAGCTATCTCCTGCGATGGTCAACTACATAATAAAACAGTTGGCCTGAGGGGGATAAACCCCTCCTTCTAAGAGGCGCCTTATCCTACACTTCATCTCTCCTTTCCGACTCCATCTCATCGGCATAGCGCTCCTCATCGGCATTTTCCAGCATCTCAACCATGCGGTCCAAGACCTCCGCGACCCCCTCCCCGCTGAGCGTGGACATGGTCATCTCTGCGCCCTCGTAGGCGGAAAGATCGTTCTTGTTGGCCACCACCAGCACCGGAAGGCGAAGCCAGCTCTTTACGTCGGCCAGAAGTCTGAGCTGGTCGTCCAGGGAGAAGCCGCAGTACTCGCTGGGGTCGAGGATGAAGAGGACCACACCCCGAAGGTGACGGAGGGCGGCTACGGCCTGAAGCTCGATCTCGTTTCTCATGGATAAGGGCCGATCCAGAAGTCCTGGGGTGTCCACCACCTGATACCTCTGGTGATCGCGGGTGAAGTGGCCGACACCCACACCTTTCGTGGTGAAGGGGTAGCTTGCGATCTCGGGCCTCGCCCCGGTGACGGCGATCATGAAGCTCGACTTGCCGACGTTCGGGTATCCTGCGATGATGACGGTTGGAATATCAGGATCCACCGTGACCATCTTCCTCAGCTTCTGGCGGGCATCGTTAAGGAAGAGGAGGTCTGGCTCGATCGACTTCATCACCGAGGCCATCCTGCCGAAGGCGGCCCTTCTGATCGACGGCTTATCTGCAGATCCCTTCATCCTCGCAAGGTGATCTTTTGTGATGGACCTGATCTGAGTGCCTGCCCAAGATACTCGTGAGAGATGAATCCTCATCTCGTCCACCCCCACCGCAGCGTCGGCGAGGTCGTGGTAGAAGGGGGGGATGTTCATGAAGGAGGGATACTTTCGGACCAGATTTGTCAGATTGTCAGAGAGGATGTTTCCGGCGGTCATCAGCATCGCCTCGTCCTTCTTCTGCCCCGAAGCCGCCCTCTTCGACCTTCTGAAAGCCCGGTCCACCAGCTCCTGGGAGGTGGGGACGGTTGGAAGCCTTTCGAACATAACCGCTACGCAAGTACCTACGGGGAGATAAACTTTGAGTCCGAGGCCAATACTCATCAAATAAAATGTTTGCGGAACCTTTATATATGATAAACCCGAACGGATAGGGGTGAGGTGACCTGTTGAGAAGGTTGGGCACCACCCATCATTTAGTTCAGAAGAAATTGATTGTTCGCGGAGAGCCGACAAGTGGAGGAAAAAAAGCAGCGATTCCGAGGATCAATTCTGTCGTTGTAGATCACAAGAAGGTCGGGATGGGCCGGGTTTTTGACGTATTCGGTCCGACGGATCACCCCTACATCGTCGTCAAGCCTTATAGGAACGTCGATGCGGCGGCTCACCTGGGAAAAAAACTCTATTTCGAGGAGCGCGGATTTGGTGGAAGAAATAGAAAAGATTAGGGAGATCGAACGGTCTGAGAAGGAGAAGATCCAGGAGAAGATCAAGCTCAGGCGAGAGAAGGAGAAGGTAGACGAGTTCGAGAAGTTCATCGTCGAATGTCCCGAGTGTGGAAGCCACGCCCTGGTCCACGACTACGAGAGGGCGGAGCTCGTCTGCAGCGACTGCGGTCTGGTCATAGACGAGAACTTCATAGACCAGGGTCCCGAGTGGAGGGCCTTCGATCACGACCAGAGGATGAAGAGGTCAAGGGTAGGCGCTCCCATGACCTACACCATCCACGACAAGGGCCTATCGACGATGATAGACTGGAGGAACCGGGACTCCTACGGGAAGACCATCTCCTCCAAGAACAGGGCCCAGCTCTACCGTCTCCGAAAGTGGCAGCGGAGAATAAGAGTCAGCAACGCCACCGAGAGGAACCTCGCCTTTGCTTTGTCTGAACTCGACAGGATGGCCTCGGCTCTGGGCCTCTCTCGGAACGTGAGGGAGACGGCGGCGGTGATCTACAGGAAGGCCGTCGACAAGAACCTGATCAGGGGAAGGAGCATCGAGGGCGTCGCCGCAGCGGCTCTATATGCGGCCTGCAGGCAGTGCAACGTTCCCCGGACCCTCGACGAGATCGCCGAGGTATCGAGGGTCAGCAGAAAGGAGATAGGAAGGACGTACAGGTTCGTCTCTCGGGAGCTCTCCCTCAAGCTGATGCCGACGAGCCCCATCGACTACATACCCCGCTTCTGCTCCGGCCTCTCTCTCAAGGGTGAGGTACAGGCAAAGGGTATAGAGATCCTCCGCCAGGCGGCGGAGAAAGAGCTCACCAGCGGCCGGGGCCCCACGGGGGTGGCGGCGGCGGCGATATACATCGCCTCCATCCTCTGCGGCGACCGGAGGACCCAACGAGAGGTGGCGGACGTCGCCGGGGTGACGGAGGTCACCATCCGGAACCGCTACAAGGAGCTGGCAGAGGAGCTGGGAATCGAGATCATCCTCTGAGTGGCTCAGGAGAATCTGAAGCGGCTCAGACGAACATGGCCCTGGCAAGGACCCCCGTGGCCTCTGCCAGGGCCATCTCTCTTCTCCAAAACTTGGACATCCTTTCCTGAGCCATCCTCATGGAGTAGGGCTCACAGGTCCACTCGACCCCCTGGTATCCCACGTCCATCAGGATCAGCCCCTCGGCGGGGGCGGCCTTTACGCCCTGGTTGATACCTGTATCGAGCAATTCTCGAACCCAGTCCAGATCTCGCTCGCCGGACCCTGCCACCTCCAGGACGGTGACGATCTTTCTCACCATGTTCCAGAGGAAGCCGTCGGCCCTGACGTCCAGAATTATAGAGCTGTTCTTCTCCGATATCTCGAGCTTCATCAGATCTCTTGTGGTAGGCCTGCTCTTCTCCGAGGATAGGTTTCTAAAGTCGTGTACTCCCAGAAGCTCGCAGGCAGCCCCCCGCATAAGGTCGAGGTCGAGGCCGTCCTTGGGGAGGATGTACCTGTACTCCCGCCAGAGGGCCGCATGCCTCGCGCTGAAGTTCTCGGGGACCTTCGCCCAGGCCCAGGCCCAGACGTCGGGAGGAAGCCTGCTGTTCACGACCCGCGGGATCGCTAGATCTGCCTTTCCCGGATCGATGAAGAAGTCGATCACCTGGCCGAGGGCATTCACACCCCGGTCGGTCCTCCCGGCGTAGCAGAAGCTCCCGTCGTTTAAGGCCAGGCCCCGAAGGGCCTCTCTGACCACGGACTGGACGGTCAGGACCTCGGGCTGGAGCTGAAAGCCGTGGTATCCGCCACCGAGGTAGCCGAGCTTGAAGGCGACTTTCATGCTTCTTCTATCCTTCTTCCGATCGTACCACGATCAGATCTCTCTCGGATCGGTGATCTCACCGGTGATGGCCCCGGCGGCCGCCGTCGCCGGCGAGCAGAGGTAGACTCGAGCCTTCGGACTTCCCTGCCTTCCCTGGAAGTTCCGGTTCGAGGTGGAGAGGGATACCTCGCCGTCGCCGAGAAGGCCGAAGCTTCCGCCCATGCAGGGTCCGCAGCAGGGCGACTCGACGGTGGCTCCGGCGTCCATGAACTGCTCGACGAGGCCGGCCCGGAGGACCTTCATGTACTCGGTCCTGCTGGCGGGGATCACCATCATCCTCACCCCCCGGGCCAGGGGCTCGCCTTTCATCACCTCGGCTGCGAGGCTTAGATCCTCAAACCTCCCGTTGGTGCAGGAGCCGAGGAAGACCTGGTCGACCTTTGTCCCGGCGATGTCGCTCGCGGGCACCACGTTGTCGACATTGTGAGGTACGGCCACCTGGGGCACCAGGTCGTCGACCTCCCAGACCCGTTCCTCAACCGAGGCGTCGTCGTCGCCGTGGAGGACGGCTCCTTCGTCGAATCCATCGACCCGCTCTCTGATGTAG
>NZ_JBNGCU010000043.1:13439-15749 GCF_049974945.1 Methanocrinis sp.
CTGAGCATGATGTGGTTTTCGGCGGCAGCGAGGCTGTCTGCCGGGACCTGATGATCGAAGAGTATAACTATCTTTGAGGGGTCCCATACATGCGCGTCCTCGCCCGCGATCTCGCGAAACCCCTTCACCGCCAGGGGGCCGGTGATGTCGTGGACCATGGCCCGATCTATCTCGGCCATGACGAACTCGCCAGCCCTCACCTCCTTCTTCGAGGCTCGTGAAAAGATCTTCTCTGAGAGGGTTTGACCTGCCATGAAATGTGGCATCCCCGCCAAAATAGATAAACCTTGACCTTCGTGCTCCTCGAGCTCTGATAAATCGTGATTTTACTTCTCAGAGCGCTTAGAGAAGCTCTACGGGGTGAGGGGGCCGAGGCGATAAAGGACCGCCCAGGAAGGCCTTACGTGATGCCCCAGGATCCGATTTGATATTTGATGTTGAATAATCTTCGCTGCTACGGACTCTGGGTTGTTGGCGGCATTTGACGCTCGGACCGGCGAAGTGGTCTGGGCCGTCGTCTTGCAGAGAAGAAATATTCGGGCTCTCGCCCCGCCATATCTTCGATCTGGGCGACCTGCGAAACGCTTAAATCAAAAAGATTTACTTAAAACCAAAAGGACTTGTCTGGTGATGCTGATGTCGTGGAGAATCGTAGATATCCCATTGCTGTTTTTGGCCCTCCTGATCTGCTTGCCGTCCTCCTCGGCGGCGGAGACGGACGGTCTTTCGGAGGATAGCCTGGATGCGAATTTCACCGAGACTCAAAAATTTTTGTTCATCCTGGGAGCCGATTTTAACGAGGCAGCTCTGAAAAAGGCCGCATCAAACCCCTCCATAGCCAAGGAGCTGAACGTCACCGTACTCACCAGAAATGAGACCCTGCCCGAGGAGGTGAACTTCTCGGAGTACGCCGTCGTCTTCCTCGAGTCTCTGGATGGGGCCTTGGTGGACGGATGGGCTGCGAGCATCAACGACTCAAAGTCGGCCGGGGTTCGGTTCGTAGGATACAACCTCTCCACCAACATCACCTTCCCCGACCTCGACCTATCCTCGGCCAACCGCACCGAGATCGAGAGGCGCTGGGTCCAGGGTGGTGAGGCGAACATGAAGAACACGCTAAAGCTCATGGGTCAGAACTTCCTCGGCCTCTGGCCCGATCTCGAGGTTCCTGAACCAGAGATATTGCAGCCGAAGACCCGCATCCTCTTCATAATGAACCTCGACGACATCGAGCACTCCGTCGTCGAAGTTTACAATGAAACGCCTCTTTTACAGGATCTATTCGATATCAGGTTCAGCGACGGAGAGGAGGCCACGTCCTCGGAGGAGAGCTTCTCCGGCTACGACGTGATATATGTGGCCCACATCGGCGGCACCACCATGAACGATCTTGAGGGGCGTCTCCGGAAGGCCGCGGCCGCTGGCGTCCGCATCCCCACCTTCATGAAGATGGTGGACGTCTGGGGCATATCCAACGTGAACACCTCAGATCCCGCCTATTCGCCTATAAACGACTACTTCAACGACGGCATACCCAGCGATGAGAACATGAAGAACTGGGTCCGTTGGACCGGGGCGAAATTGAACGGCCAGCATGTCGATTACGGGCCACCAGCGAAAGTGGAGATCCCGACCGAGGGGATCTATCGTCCCGAGACCTACCCAAAGAGAGTCTTTGAGAACTCATCTGAGTACCTCGAATGGTACGCCAACAGGACCGATGGCCACGTATACAACCCCGAGAACGTCACCGTCGGCATCATAGGCTGGAAAGAAGATGCCACCATGAACGCCCTCGAATCGCGGGGCATCAACGTCATCGCTGTCCACTCCAACTTCATCGAGAGCGACGCTCACTACTTCACCGACGAAGAGGGGAACGTCCTGGTGGATTTGATCCTCTCGTTCAAAGGGTTCTATCTCTGCTACGGAGATCCGGAGGCGGGAAAGGAGAGGATCGAGGCCTTCAACGTCCCAGTGATGAAGGTGGTCACAGACTACTACTATCCGCCCGAAGAGTGGAATAACAGCACCTATGGGCTCAGCCCTCAGTCAGTCCCCTTCCAGATCGTCCAGCCGGAGATCGACGGCACCATCGAGTACATCTGGGCGGAGGGGAGGACGGAGCATCCCATCACCGGAGAGATGTACTATGAGCCGGTGGATTATCAGATTGAGTGGCTCTGCGACCGCGCCGCTTCGTGGGGACGCCTCAAAAATATGAACAACTCGGAGAAACGGGTGGCCATCATCTACTATAATCACGGCGGCGGCAAGAACAACATCGGCGCCAGCTACCTGGACATCTCC
>NZ_JBNGCU010000044.1:0-14122 GCF_049974945.1 Methanocrinis sp.
AAGTGACGAGCAACCACGGATGCAGCCTTCGGCGAATTATGGGTCAGGAGTCTATAATAGCAGCAATAAGTTATTAATAAGATTATGCTATATCAAGTATAACGGGAGAGGCATCAAAAATCAGCGAGACTATTTAAACAGATCCTTAACCGATGACCAATGCCCCTCCTTCCATTCCATCCTTTTTCTCACCCCACGATCCCGGGGTACCCAGCCACCGTCGCCCGGAGGAGGACGTCGATGATCAGGGCCGCAAATAGAACCGCCCGATAGTTCGCCCCCTGGTAGAAGATCCCCTCCCCCCGCCTCGCGGTGGGTTTTCGGATGAAGTCTATGGTCTGTCCGATCATCCAGATCCCCGCCCCCAGGGCCGCGGCGAAGTAGATGGGGCCGAGGCCGGTGACGATCCCCAGGGCGATGGAGAGGAGGACCCCGACGACCCAGGCCGCGGCGACGAGCTTTGCGGTCTTGGGGATGCCGTAAGTTACGGGGAAGGTGGGAATCCCCTCTCGCCGGTCGCCCTCCACGTCCCGAGAGGCGTCGCAGTTGGTGAACCCCCAATCGGTGATGCAGATCATGGCCCCGAGGATGACCGCCCCCTCGTGAAGGCCGGGGCCTGCTTTCAAGAGGCCGGCCGGGGCCATGGCGAGCCAGACACCCACCGGGACGATCCCATAGGCGAGGCCGACCAGGGTCCAGGAGAAGGGTGTGGTCCTCTTAGCCGCCTTCGAATAAACGGCCATGATCAGGGTCGCCGCAATCAGGGCGACTAAGCTCTCGGGGTTTAGGTAGAGTGCGACCGCGGCCGCGATCCCGAACAGAAGCCCTGAATAGGCCAGAGCCGACGATCTCGTCACCTGCGACGACGGCAGCGGCCTGCCCGGCATCCCCACGGCGTCGACGTCGACGTCGCAGCAGTCGTTGTAGACGTAAGAGCTGGTGATGGCGGCGTACGCCCCCAACGTTGCGATGACGAAGGGTAGGGTGGACGGGAGGCCCCCGGTCGTGGCATATGCGGCCAGGAGGGCCGTCGCCCCCGGGAGGGCGATGTCCATCGGCGCGAGGGGCGGTCGGAGGAGCTCCCAATAAGCCCTGAGTTCGCAGCCGCTCTCTGCGATCTTAGCATCACTCTTATCCGTGCTGCCCTTCAAGGCTTCCTCCTCCCTCAGTCCAAAAACCCCCCGAAGATCTCTCCGTAATCCTGGGGTCGGACCAGCCAGTCGAGCTTTCCCCTCTCCCTTCCGATGGGGTAGATCTCCCGGTTTTTGGAGAGGCCCAGGGCCTTGGTCTTCGGAACCTCGATCTCCCTCAGAGGGGCCGCATCCTCGCAACGGGGGTTCTCGACGAATCCGTCCTCGGTGAGGAAGTAGGCTCCGCCACCCCGCTCCTTTATCGGACCGTAGATCGACGAGAACTCCCTGGCCACGAAGTTGGCCATCTTCAGCCTCTTGTTGGAGTCGTTGATGGTGATGTGGCCGTAGTCGGGGGGGACCACCACCTTGTCGCCAGCCCTGGCCCTCACCACCACCACGTCGCTCAGGTCCTCCTTCTGGAGGAGGTAGGTCGCCTCCCCCTCCAGAACCTCGTAGACCTCGGGGTAGGTGAGATCCTGGCCCGGGACCTTGGGATGATAGTGGCCCGCGGTCTTGACGTACTCACACCCCAGAATCAGGGGGGGGATGATGGTGATGTCGTACCTGATCCCCTGCTCAGCGAAGAGGTCGCCATCCCTCCTGCTGAGGTAGAGGTCCCGATACATGTAGTAGAGCTCCAGGTTCTCTGCGCTCCTCGCCCAATCCTGATCGTAGAGGACGTCGTCCATATCGCGAAGCATCCTCACGTCCGGCTCCTTCGTCTTTCCTCCGAATTCGAGCTCGTTCAAGTCTCAACACCCGGATGGAGATGGAACGGCAAATTTATAACGTTTTTCCGAGAAGTAGATTTCATGGAAGATGATGAGAGGCCAGCAACTTTCTGCGACGACCTCAGAAAGTTCATCATGACCTTCGTCTCCACCACCGCCGAGGCGATCCAGGCGACCCAGGGGAACGGCGGCCTCATGATCATGTCTGTCGCCATCGGCACCAAGCTCTGGGAGGAGATGGAGCAGTTCCGGGAGTGCGACATGCCGAGCTTCGAGACGAGGGAGGAGAAGATCAGATGCTTCCTGAAGACTCTCAAAGACTCGGGGACTATCGGAGAAAGCTCCTTCGAGGAGAAGGACGGCCGCCTAGTCGTCACCATCAGAGACTGCTTCTTTGCCCCCGCCAGCGACCGGCAGATCGAGACGGGGCTAGAGCACCCCCTATGCCCCATCGGCGGGCTGATCGTGGCGGGGCTTCACAAGACCGCCCACATCCTCGCCGCCCTGGAGAGGGTCGAGCACGACCCCGAGTCCGAGGTCTCCACCCTCACCTTCAGGCTCTACTCCTGATAGACGGGGAAGGTCGACCGCTCAGAGTGGCGATTCGACCGACGGGCCACCGAAATCGGAAGCTCTGATCCCGGATCAGAGCTTCGCTTTGATCCGGTCCCAGACCGACCAGATGGCATCGCCGACGGGACCCTCGACCTCGACCAGGGTCTTTCCCGAGACCATCGCCTCCACCACCCCCGGATCGAAGGGGAGCCGTCCTGCGAGGCCGACGGAGAACTCGCGGCAGAGATCTTCAATTCGATCCGTCATATCGAGGTTCAGGTCGTACTTGTTGATGCAGACGAGGGGCTCGACCCCGAAGTGCTCTGTGACGCCCAGAATCCTCTCCAGGTCGTGAACCCCTGAGATGGAGGGCTCGGTCATGACCAGGGCGATCTCGGTCCCGGTGATGGAGGCGATGACGGGACAGCCGATCCCCGGAGACCCGTCGATGAGGACCAGCTCCTTTCCCTCCCTCTCGGCGACCTTGAAGGCGAGCTCTCTCACCATCGTCACCAGCTTTCCGCTCGCCTCCTCCCCGGGGAAGAGGTCGGCGTGGACCATCGTCCCAAACCTCGTCTCGGAGATGTAGGCGTGGCCCGAGATCGAGTCAACCATATCGATCGCCTCCGAGGGGCAGACCAGGGTGCAGACTTTGCACCCCTCACACCCTCGGGGGTCCACCTCGAAGTCGGAGATGGCTTCGAACCTGCAGGCCTTCTCGCACTCGCCGCACTCGGTGCACCTCTCGGGGTCGATTGCGGCGGTCTGGAGCCCCAAGAAGTCGAAGGTCTCTCTGATCTCGGGCTTGAGGATCAGATGGAGGTCGGGGGCGTCTACGTCGCAGTCCGCCACCACCAAGCCGCCTCTTGCGAGAGCGGCGAGGGAGGCGGTCATCGTCGTCTTGCCGGTGCCGCCCTTGCCGCTGATGACCACCAGCTGCTTCATCCGATCACCTCCTCGATTCGAACGAGAAGGCCCGCAAACCTCTCCTGCCATTCGGTCATCTCCCGAGAGAAGAGGAGGCCCCGAGAGTAGAGCTCTGCGATCTTCCTCTCCATGGGGATCTCCAGGAGGATCGGTATCTTCTCCCTATCGCAGTAGTCATAGACCCCCCGATCACCGATGCCGCTTCTGTTCACCACCACTCCACAGGGGATCTCCATCTCCCTCACCACCTGGACCGCGATCGATAGGTCATAGAGGCCGAAGGGGGTGGGCTCGGTGACCAGGAGGCAGAAGTCGCTTCCCCGGACGGCCTCGATGACGGGGCAGGCGGTTCCTGGGGGCGAGTCGATCAGGACCAGATCGCCCCTCGCCTCCGCCTTCACCGACCTTATAAGAGGCGTCGCCATCGGCTCGCCGACGGATAGCTCCCCCCAGAGAAGGGCGACCTCCCCGGACCTCGCCCTGAAGATCTTGCCTATGGGCCGGGTCCCCTCGGAGATGGCCCCTTCGGGGCAGACCATGGCGCATCCGCCGCAGCCGTGGCAGAGCTCCTTGAAGAGGAGAAGATCCTGGGGGAATACGGCGAGGGCGTTGTAGGCGCAGAACTCCGAGCACCTGCCGCAGCGAGTGCACTTATCCTGGTCGATCTTTGGGATCATCACCTTGCAGTCGAAGCTGGTCTCCCCATCACGGTCGGGGAAGAAGAGGTAGGAGTTCGGCTCCTCGACGTCGCAGTCCAAGAGCTCCACCTCTCCGACGGAGGCTGCCAAATTGGTCGTCACCAGGGTTTTTCCGGTGCCGCCCTTGCCGCTGGCTACGGATATTATCATCTTGAAATCTCCTCATTCTGGTGATCCTTCCCATTCCGATCAGATGCCGAAGGCTGAGATAAATGTACCATCTGAGAGGATATACTTTAAAGCTTCTCTTCTTAGAGGAGACAAAGCGCGAGCTAATGCACCTTTATGATAAGCCGGATCCACGAGAGGTATCAGCCAGAAAAGGCTAACATGAGACGTACTGGCCGCCGATGTTGAACCATTCGGACTTGACCTTCCTCCAGTCCCTGTGGATGTCCACCCTCCAGGTTCCCTCCATCCTCGCGGAGTCGCAGCCCCGGATCTGGATGGCGCTCCAGGCCTTCCCCGCCCAATCACCGCTGGTGAAGTCCTTCGGCGGGACCACCGCAAAGGTTCGGGCGTAGAGCCGTCCGCTCGGCGCATACCACCTCCACTCCATCTGGTGGGGCTGGAGGTCTCTTGCGAACCTGATCCAGGAGACGGCCTGGTCGTCTGAAGGCGAGAAGGAATAGGTCCTGTAGACCGGATCCCAGTTTGGGTTTATCTCTTTGGCCATGGTGTGATCGCTGAGCGGAACGAAGGGAAACCATATGGCTCCGCCCACCGATGCGGTCAGGAGGACCGCAAAAAAGGCCAGCATAGCCTTGATCTTGTTCATATCGAATTTACCCCCTACACTGCCATGATCTATACCATACTCTCTTGATCTTAGATATAATAAATAACTATAGTAGGGTCGGACCTCCCGAAAGCCAAAATATCGGCCAAAGGTCCTGCGATCAGAGGACTATGGCCTCTATCCGCCTCCTCTTCGCGACCTCGGCAGGAAGGTCGACGACCTGGCAGGCCTGATCGACGATGGCGCCGTCTCCCGTCGCTACCGGGCATTCTGCGAGCTTGAGCCTTCTGTCCACGTCCTTTGCGGTCTTCGCGCACCCAAAAACTCTGGAGTCGGCCATCATTCCTCTGACCTTTGCCGCCAGCTCTCCGCTTCTGCTGATCTGCTGGTCAAAGAGCAGCTCGGCCCGACGGACTCCGCTCTCTTTTAGGATCGAGAGTATCTCCGAGAGGGCCAAAGTCGTATAGTCTGAGGTCCTATATCTTCTGAATATCCCCCTGACGTCTCTCAGAAAGCCGTCGTCGCAGAGGTAGACGGGAGCGCCGACGAGGAGGCTCTCTACGGTGATGAGGACGTTGTAGCCGTCGACGGCGACTGTCCTGCCCCCCATCTCGTTCAATGAGATCCGTTTACCCTTCCGCGACGCTGCCAGGTCTGAGGGGACCACGACCCTGGTCAGGACGAACCGCCACTGCATGGGGAGTCGGTGGTGGTCGGAGACGAACCTGACCGCAGGCCCCGAGGGGTAGCCCCGATCCAGGAGGTAGCGGACCTCCTCGGCCGCCACCTTCAGTTTTTGGAGGTCTCCTTGGGGGATCGGCTCGCCTCCAGGTAGAGGTCGCCTCCAAAAGAGTCGATGGCGACGATCATCGGTCCCCAGTCCTCCGCCTCCAGCTCCCAGAGCCCCTCGGCCATCCCAAGTTCCGGAAGGTGGAGCCACTTCACCTTGAGGTGGCGGGCCGCCAGGGCCCCGCAGCCGCCGGGGTAGGCGAGGTAGGCGGCCTTCCCCCGGAGGGCTCTGGCCTCCTCGGATATCCCGCCCTTTCCCACGATCAGCCTTGCGCCCCGGCTGACGACGTCCTCGGTATACCGGGAGACCCTCCCGCTGGTGGTGGGGCCGGCGGAGAGGACCTCGCCATCTCTGATCAAAGGTCCGCAGTGGTAGACGACCCCCCCCGAGAGGTCCACGGGAAGCTCCTCTCCGGACCGCAGGAGGGCGTGAACCTTGTCTCTTGCGGTGTAGACGGTCCCGGAGATCCAGACCAGATCTCCGGCCCGGAGGGCCAAAACGTCCTCTCTTGATATCGGCGTCTTCAGTCGATGCTCCATCCCTCATCCCCTACCCTTGCGGTGGCGCTCCTGTTCGCCCAGCACTGGAGGTTAACGGCCACCGGGAGGGAGGCGGTGTGGCAGAGGGCGGTCTCGACCTTGACCGCAAGGGCCGTCGCCCTCCCCCCCAGTCCCATGGGACCGGGGCCGATCTCGTTGATCCTCGATAAAAGGTCCAGCTCCAGATCCGAGGTGCCGGGCATATTGAAGAGCGCCCTTTTGGCCAGCCTCGGCGCGAGGTCGAAGGTCCCGCCGATCCCCACCCCCACGAAGACCGGGGCGCAGGCCCTGCCCGCCCTCTTCGCCACCTCGCAGACGACATAGTCCAGAGGATCGTCGGCAGGGTTCTGCATCGAAAGGAAACTCGCGTTCTCGGAGCCCGCGCCCTTGGGAAAGGCCGTGATCCGCAAGCCGTCCCCGGGGACGAGGTCGATGATCAGGTCTGGCATACTTCGGCCGGTGTTGTCCCCGGTATTCTTCCTGGTCAGAGGATCGACGGCGTTCGGCCTGAGGGGTATCGTCTCTGTCGCCTTTCGGACCCCCTCGGCCATAGCCTCTTCCAAAAACGGCGGGATCGAGAGGTCGCGGCCGATCTCCAGGTGGAAGACGGGAAGGCCCGTGTCCTGGCATAGGGGGACGCCCTCTGAGGATGCTATCTTGACGTTCTCTCCTATCGCCGCAAGCGAAGATCGCGCGATGGGGCTCGTCTCCTCGCGGGCAGCCTCTTCGATCATCTCCATTACCCATGACGGGAGGGTGGTCTCGGCCCTGGCGAGGACCGCCACCGTCGCCTCGACTATGTCTTCTCGCCTCAAGATCGATCCTTCCCTTTGATCTTTATCGGCTTCGACTGCTCCGCGATCGCAAGCTCGGTATCCAGCCCCAGGGCCCTCTCCATGGCGTACTTGTGAAGGTCGCCGGAGGTGTGAATCCCTCCCTCGCCGCCCCGGACCGCCCTGCAGGGGTACATCTGGCAGAGAAGGCCCGCCCTCGGCGGTGCATCCTCGAGGCTCATTCCCACGATCTCCTTTGCCACCTGCCAGGTGCTGCCGCAGGGCGAGCCTCTCGCGACATGGACGTCGGTGATCCGGCCCTCCTCCACCTCCACATCGATAGCGGGCTGCCCGAACTTCTCGGCGAAGGCGTCCACCGCCTCGACGCCGCACTTCTCGAGTGTACAGCAGATCTCGTCCACCTCGATGTAGATCCCGTACTCGTCGGCGATCTTCTGAAGCTCGGGAACCGACCCGGCTCGTGCTATCCCTCCGGGAACGATGACCGCCTGGGCACCCCCCTTCCCCGCCCGCACGGCGATCTCGGGGGTGATGTCGGGGTGGAGGGAGTAGGTGATGATCAGGTCCGAGCTGAAGAACTCCGGGTCCAGGTCGAGATCGTCGAGGAACTCTTCGGGGTCCTCGATGAAATCCGGAAGGAACTGGGGGAGGTCGATCGAGACCACCTCGAAATCGGACCTCTCTTTGATCGTCTCGATGAGACGCTCGCCGTACTTGCCCCTGGTGACGACTCCGACTCGCATGTTCGTTTCATGACGATGGACGGTTATAGAGTTTGTCTTGGAGTCGGTCTCGGAGAAAGTACATTAGCCTTGAATCCGACTGAAGGATCATGATACCTTCCGTCCTCGTCGCGGGAACCCACAGCGGCGTCGGCAAGACCACTGTGGTCTTGGGGCTCCTCGCAGCGCTGAAGAGGCGGAGCCTCGCGGTTGCGCCCTTCAAGGTGGGGCCCGACTTCATCGATCCGACCCATCATACGGCCATCTGCGAGAGGGCCTCAAGAAACCTGGACACCTTCATGATGGGGGAGGAGGGCGTCCGGCGATCTTTCGCGAAAGGCGTCGATGGCGCGGAGGTCGCCGTCATCGAGGGGGTGATGGGCCTCTACGACGGCCTCGACGCATCGGAGGTCGCCTCCTCCGCTGCCGTGGCGAAGGCCCTGGGAGCCCCGGTCCTCCTGGTCATAAACGTCCACGGGACCTCCCGGAGCGCGGCGGCGATGGCCCTCGGCTACGCGAGGTTCGACCCGGAGGTGGAGATCGCGGGGCTGATCCTGAATCGGGTCGGAAGCGAGCGGCATCGCAGCCTCCTGGAGGAGGCCCTTGCGCCCCTCGGAATTCCCATCCTCGCCGCCCTTCCGAGGAGGGGCGAGATTGCCCTTCCCAGCCGCCACCTGGGGCTGACCATGGGGTTTGAGAGCCGTCACGATCTTGATGCCTTAGCTGACTTCGTCGAGGAGAACGCCGACCTTGATCGGATACTGAGTCTCGGCTGCGAGGTCCCAACTCTTGAGCCCAGATGCGAGTTCGGGAGGGAGAGGATCAAGATCGCCGTCGCATACGACGAGGCCTTCTGCTTCTACTACATCGAGAACTTTGAGTTTCTCCGGAATCTCGGAGCCGACCTTGAGTTCTTCAGCCCGATGCGCGACCCCCTGCCGGAGGTCCAGGGCCTCTACCTGGGCGGCGGGTATCCCGAGCTCTATGCCGAGGCGCTGGAGAGGTCGCCGACGCGCACGAAGATCAGAGAGGCCGCCGAGGATGGGATGCCCATCTACGGCGAGTGCGGCGGCCTGATGTACCTCTGCGAGTCGGTGATCTCAAAAGACGGGGACGCTGAGAAGAGAATGGCCGGAGTCCTTCCCGCGTCCACTCAGATGACCGGGAGACTCCAGGCCCTCGGCTACGTCGAGGGGGACGTGGTCGGCGAAAATCCGGTCGTCGAGAAAGGGAGGGTCATAAGGGGGCACGAGTTTCACTACTCCAAGATGGACTGCGCGAGAGACGCGCGGTTCGCCTATCGGTTCCGGCGAGGGAAGGGTATCGTCGGGGACAGGGACGGCCTGGTCGAGCACGAGACTCTGGGAAGCTATCTGCACACCCACGTCTGCTCATTCCCCATGGAGAGGTTCCTCGAGAGCTGCAGGAGATACGGGAGAAGGTGAGCCGAGAAGGGCTGAAGAGACAAGATAAGATCGACTACGGACCGGCTATCCTCTGGTGATCAGGTCGGGCCTGAGGTTCGCCCTCCTGAGGGGTGGAAGCTCTCCCCAGAGCGCCATCTCCTCCCCCCTGATCACGAGGGCGCCCGCGATCTCGGGCCGATCGACGACCTCGAAGGATTCGGCCAAAGGAGAGCTATCGCCGACGGCGTTCCCCAGGGCCGTGGCCGCGGCGTCCGCAAGGGAGACGTCCTCGGAGACGACTACGGCCGCGTCGGCGGACCCGAAGCTGAGGGAGGGGCCGACGGTCCCGCTGCTGGTGCAGATCCCGAGGGGCGAAGCCCGTGGCGGGATCTCCAGGGCCGTGTTCCTGAGCGGTGAGGGGCCGGCGTAGATCCCGATCAGGACGGCCCGGTCACAGGCGATGGCGACGTCCCCGCCGTTGTCGACGATGGCGCAAGTCGCCCCCGCCCCGATCATCGCCTCCAGGGCGAATTTAGCGATCGTCCCCGCCACGGCGCTCATGGGCCCGATCCCGACGATCGATCCCGCTCTTGCCATCTCCCCGACGATCCGGGGCGCCTCGTCGATCGGGCAGTCGTAGGGCTCCAGGGTCAGCATGAAGAACGGATCTTCTCTTATGAACTGCTCGAGAAGGGCCCGCTGAAAAGCGATCTCCTCTTTGGCCGCCTCGATCTGATCCTGCTCCTGGGCCGTGATGGTGACGATAGTCTCCTTCAGCCGAAACCTCTCTCTGAGTAGATCGGAGACCAACCTTCATCCCTCCGCCAGGGGCGAGAGCTTTTGCCTCTCCGACCCCTTCAGGGCTCGGGCCACGATCTCGCGCCTTCCCCTCAGGAGTACCTCGATCTCTTCGCCGTACTTCACATCGATCGGATCTGCGACCTCGTAGAGCCGCGAGAGCTGCCCCATCCCCGCCTCCGTCGAGGGGAGATGGAGCACAAACTCCTCCAGGGGCGGAAGCCTCTCCAGGACGGAATCGACGAGATCGTCCAGGCCATGCCCCTCCCGGGCGGAGACGAAGACCGGGTTTGGAGCCAGGTCCCCGACCAGCTCGCACCTCTCTCGGGCAGACTCAGGGGCCATCCGATCCACCTTGTTGAGGACGGAGACGATCGGCGCGTAGCAGCCGCAGTCCCAGAGAGTCTGGTGGCAGGAGGCGAGCCTCTCTCTCAGGACCTCGGGCGGATCGGAGAGGTCCACCACCAGAAGTACCAGGTCGGCCTCGATGATCTCCGCCAGGGTCGACCTGAAGGCCTTGATCAGAAAGAGGGGCAGATCGTCGATGAACCCGACGGTGTCGGTGAGGAGGAACCTCCTCTCTTTCGCGGCGACGGCCCGGGTCGTCGGCGAGAGGGTGGTGAAGGGCTGGTCCTTCGCCGAGACCGTCTCCTCGGCCAGGCGGTTGAAGAGGGTGCTCTTTCCGGCGTTGGTGTAGCCTGCGAGGGCCACGAGATCGAAACCTAGCTCCCTCCGCCTCTCCCGCCTCCTCTCTCCCGTCTCCTCCACCGCCTTCAGCTCGGCCCTGATCTTGGCCATCCTCCCCTTGATGTCCCGGTACATGGAGACGTCGTAGCTCCCAGACCCCATGTAGCCCGGTCGCTCGCTCAGCCTCTTGAGAGACTCGATCGTCCGCACGAAGGGGGCCTCGTAGGAGAGGCGGGCCAGCTCCACCTGGAGCTTCGCCTCTCTGGTGGAGGCCCGGGAGGCGAAGATCTCCAGGATCAGGTTGAACCGGTCGATCGTACCGACCTCAAACTCCTTATTGATGTTGAAGATCTGGCCAGGGCTGAGTGGGTCGTTGAAGATCAGCTTCTCTGGCCCGTAAGATGCGGCCTCGGCGATCTTCCCCCTTCCCAGCTGAAACCTCCGATCTCTGCCTCTGCGCTGGGATATCTCGGCGAGGACGGTGTAGCCCGCCGCCTCGGCGAGGCCCCGAAGCTCCGCCATATTCTCGGGATGGGGCTCCTTCCTGGGGTCCTCCCGGAAGAGGAGAACCGCCGTCTTCTCCCCCCTCATGCCCCTCCGGTCGTCGTATCTTTGGCACCCACCCTCTCTTTGCCACCTTCGCCGAGTTCCTCCTCCATCAGCCTCAAGGCCAGCTTTCGGCCCGCAAAGGAGGCGTGGTGAGCGAGCTCGATCGCCCTCCTCTCGCCCAAAGACTCAGGGTACTTGAACTCCCGTCCCAGGATGCTCTCGACCCGCCATCGAGCGAGGTTGTAGAGGTCACCCCTCTCGGCCAGGACGACCCCGGCCATCCCCCGGACCGAGTCCTCGATCAGACTGATCACCACCTCCATCTCCAACGACTCCGCCACCAGGGGGACGAGCCTGATCCTCCTCGTCCTCTCGATCCCCTCCGGGGATATCCTCGCCGCCACCGAGGCGGAGACCATGATGTACCTTCCGCCAACAGAGTGCCTGCCCGAGATATCGACCGCCACCACTTCCAAGTTACCATCTCTTCGTCAGAGGTCGATTATGGCGTGATGGTCGACTATCTCCGTTGCCCTCTCCAGGGTCAGGCCCGCGCCCATGGCGATCTCGATCGCCCTCTGGCGGTCGATCAGGTCCTCGGGAGCGTGGGCGTCGGTGTCGACGACCAGCCTCGCCCCCGCCTCTCGGGCGAGCCTGGCCACGTGACCGTTGGTGATGTTGTGCCCCCTCCGAGCGGTCAGCTCGAGACAGACGTGGTTATCCCGGGCCAGATCCGCCTCCTGGGGGGAGATGAAGCCGGGGTGGGCCAGGATGTCAGCTCCGATCTCCAGGGCCTTCCGGTTCGTCCCCGGTGCCACAGGCTCGACGGGGGTCTCGCCGTGGACGACGATCAGGTCGGCGCCGAGCCTTCGGGCAAAAGTAGCCAGCTTCTCCATCTTTGCCGGGGGGACGTGGGTAAGCTCGACGCCGGAGAGGATCCTCATCCCCAGGACAGCCTCCAGCTCCTTGATCTTCGAGACCTGGTGGATGACGAACTCTACGTTGGTAAAGTCGACGTGATCGGTGATCCCCAGGGCCCGGCAACCCTTCATCTCGGCCCTGCGAACCAGCTCGCTGGGGATCAGCTCGCCGTCGCTGAAGACGGTGTGAGTGTGAAGGTCGATCATGAGGTGGCCTGAATCACAAACATTATTAAGTATTGCCTTTAACAAAACCAGCCCAAGGCCGTAACTGGGAGTTTTCGATGACCACCGCGATCAGAAGATTGGTTTTGGACGTATTGAAGCCGCATGTGCCCACAATTTTGGAGCTTGCCGATGCTCTCAGCAAGCTCGGCGGAATAACCGGGGTAAACTTGAGTCTTTCTGAAGTAGATCAGCAGACCGAGACGATCAAGATCACCATCAAAGGAGAGAAGATAGACTATTTGGCCGTCGAGTCGGTTATAGAGGACTTCGGCGGTGTGATCCACAGCATCGACGAGGTGGTGGCCGGAAAAGAGATCGTAGAAGAGGTCGAGACCCTCCAGGACCGCTGAAACGGGTCGTGCGGTGCTTTCGGCGAGAGTGCGACCCAGCGGAATGGCTCCCTTGACCCGCCCTCTTCTTTCGTCATCGGAACCTCGCCTGAGATCAGCCCCGTCTTCGTTTTATCCTGCTCGCGATCTCTCTCACCATAGCCGTCCTGGGCACCTTCTTCAGGACTGCGACCCTGCCGGGCTTCTCCCACCACTCTTTAGGGTAGCGCTTCTCCCTCTCAGCCTCCGGCTTTAAGTTCATCTCCATCGCGGCCATCACGATCTCGTCGATGGTGGGCTTCTCGACGGCGTCGCGCTTTGAGATCGCCCTCCCCTCGCTCCTCGACTTCTCGGCGTCGATGTAGGCGGGCCAGATGACCACTCGTCCCTCTCTCTTGGGCATGATGAGATCCACGCGCTGCTGCTGGATAAGATTTTTGGCCCTTCGGGAAGTATGAGGAGCGCAAAAGGATGGGGACTTCGAAGCTTCACAGGGCGACGTTTTTGGGATACCCTTTTAGAGAAGGAATGCCGAAGATCTCTTGGAGTTCGTGATCATGAGCGAGAATGCCTATCCCACCGCCAAAGTCGGCGACCAGGAGGTGCCCTGGGATCCCGAGCAGCTGAGGAGGATCCAGGAGCATCCCTGCTTCAGCGAGAAGGCCTGCCACCGTTTCGGCAGGATGCACCTCGCCGTCGCTCCGAGATGCAACATCCAGTGCAACTACTGCATCAGGGACTTCGACTGTGTAAACGAGTGCAGGCCCGGGGTGACGAGCCAGGTCCTCACTCCCGAGGAGGCCCTCCAGCGGGTCGACGAGGTGATGGAGAAGCTCCACTACATCAAGGTGGTCGCCGTCGCGGGTCCCGGCGAGCCCCTCTTCAACGAGGCCACCTTCGAGACCTTCCGGCTGGTGGGAGAGAAGTACCCCAAGGTCATCTTATGCATCAGCACCAACGGCCTCCTCCTCCCCGACGAGATCGATCGGCTCGACAGCCTCGGGATCACCAACGTCACCGTGACCCTGAACGCCGTCGACCCAGATATCGGAAAGGAGATCTACGAGTACGTCATCTACCAGGGGAAGAAGTACACCGGGCAGCAGGCCGCTGAGATCCTCCTCGACCACCAGCTGAGGGGACTCGCGGAGGCGGTGAAGAGGAAGATGATCGTCAAGGTGAACACCGTGCTCATCCCCACCATCAACGACGACCACGTCATGGAGATAGCAAAGACGATCAAGAAGCTGGGGGTCTACATCCAGAACGTGATGCCCCTCATCCCCCAGTATCGGTTCTCGCACCTCTCCCCCCCGACCCCCGCCGAGAAGAAGGCTGTTCAGGACGAGCTATCCAAGATCATGAGGCAGATGAGACACTGCAGGCAGTGCAGGTCCGACGCCATCGGAAAGCTTGGCTGCGACGTCCAGCAGGAGTTTGAGAAGGAGAAGGTTCCCGGATACGTTGAGGAGCAGGTGGAGACGGTCGAAGGGAAGAGGGAAGACTAGACCATCATCTTGGGTCGGTTTTCGAGGCCGAGGCGTTCGAGGCCGGCCGGTTAAGATGAGACGCATATA
>NZ_JBNGCU010000044.1:14222-15442 GCF_049974945.1 Methanocrinis sp.
TTCTCCTGATTCGGTTCTCCTGATTCGGTTCTCCTGATTCGGTTCTCCTGATTCGAGCCCCGGATAGAGATCGGTTATTCTAAATTCTCTCACCAAAAACATTTTAATGTTTGAAGCCCTTGATGGAGTCTGGTGATATAAATGGCC
Organism: Methanocrinis sp.; assembly: GCF_049974945.1. Lineage (NCBI taxonomy): Archaea > Methanobacteriati > Methanobacteriota > Methanomicrobia > Methanotrichales > Methanotrichaceae > Methanocrinis > Methanocrinis sp. The sequence goes on from NZ_JBNGCU010000044.1 coordinate 14,370, forward strand.
GAAGAGAACAAAAATCTGGGCGAGATGATAAATACCTTCGATGCGGCCGCAGGCGAGGCTCTGGGAAAAAGGGAGAGCCACACTCCGCGGATCGAGGCCCCGAAGACCGTCGGTGCCGACGAGGCCTTCGAGGTCAAGGTCTCGGTCGAAAACCACCCCAACAAGGCTGAGCACTCCATCAGGTGGATCGAGGTCTACTTCCGCGAAGATGGAAGGCCCTTCAACCCCATAATGCTGGCAAGGATCGACTTCACCCCGGTCTACTCAGAGCCCGAGGCAAAGCTGAAGCTGAAGCTCTCCAAGTCCGGGTCGATGATGGCCATGGAGTACTGCAACGTCCATGGCCTCTGGTCTGCAAAAGAGGAGATAAGGGTGGAGTGATCCTCCGCCACCACCCCTTTTGTACCTGCCCTTCTTCTACCTGCTCTTCTGGTCAGGTCGAGCTCACTATGAGCATCCCAAATAGGATGTTCAGGGCCATCAGCAGAAGGGCCGTTCTGCCGAAGATCCTGTGAACCCCTCTGATCTTTCCTCTATTCTCCTTCGTCGCCCTCAGCTGGAGGAGACCCAAAGCCGGCGTGATGATGAGCAGGAGGATCACCAACGATCCGAGGTAGGCGTGAGGCACCCTGAAATGCTCCTGGGATGCTGCAGATACCATGTAGGCCGCCATGGCCATCCCGGCGACGGCGGAAGTGGCCCCAGATATTCCGAGGAGCTTGTGCCTTTTCAGCCAACCCTTACCCTTTCTCCGAGCGACGGTCATGCCCCAGATCAGGAGCCCAAACCCCAGGATCATGAGGGATGCGTGGTAGGGCCAGAGCCTCACGATCTCGGCGGATAGCTCCCCAGAGGGCTCAGCGGCGGAGGCCACCGGGGCGACCGCGAAGATGGAGATGGAGAGGGCCCAAAGGAGGAATCTCATCGGCTTATTAAGACCGCCGGATGTCGTCACCAGATTCAACCCCAACGCTTGGATCAAAAGAAAGTTCGAAGCCCTGATGGGCTTCATCACAGCTTCTTGTGGCAGAACCACCAGTCCTCACAGACCACTCCTCCGCCCGTCTTCCGCG
>NZ_JBNGCU010000045.1:0-14710 GCF_049974945.1 Methanocrinis sp.
CCGATGGCGCCGTCCCCCGGACAGAAGGCGGTAACCTGTCTTCCGTTCTTGATCAGCTGTATTCGGACGCACTTTCTGATGGCGGAGTTCGGCTGCTTCGCCTCCACTCCGACCTTCTCCAGAACTATCCCTCGAGCCCTCGGCGCCCCTCCCAGGGGATCTGCCTTGACGTTCAGCTTCAGTGCCCTCCGGCTGTAGTTCGTATCTCTCCACCGGAAGCTTTTGCGGTCGCTCTCCAGTTTCCTGGCCGCGTACATTCCCTTTCCCATTATTCCACCTAGTTGAATGCTATGTCCATCGCCAACGGCCGGCCCGTTGATCGGTCTTAAGGCGCCGTTTTATTTTTACTGGATTATGATGTCGTCTACGCCGTGATGCCTCGAAGAGAGCATCTTGGCCTTTAATATGTTACGCCCATCCCGTCCTATGGCGATGCCCTTGTCCCTATTTGCTACTTCTACATAAGCCAATCGCTTATTGTTTTTCGATACGATCGTCACGTTCTTTATCGAAGCCGGCTGGAAGACGTTCTCCAGGAACTCCTTGACGTCTTCGCTATGCTCCACGATCTCGATCTGCTTTCCTATCGACTTCTTCACCCTGTTGATGTTGCTGCCCTTCCTCCCTATGGCAGCGCCCATATCTCCCTTCTTGACGACGAATATTATCCGATCGTTCTCGTCGTCGATGATGCAGTCTCTGGCCACGCCACCGGTCAAGCTTTCGAAGAGGGCGATATACCTTATCCCCTCGGTGGTAAGCTTGAACTCACTCATCCTCAATACCCCTGATCTCCCTCAGGAGCGCCATTATCTCAGAGTCGCCGGGTTCTATCACCGCCAGAGCCGCCACCGAGAAGGGTTTTCCGCAGGCAGATCCGAGGTCCTTCCCCCTGCCGGGATAATTGTAGACTGGCACGTCGATATCCCTCAGCTCGCTGGCCACCTCCTCTGGACAGTCGATGGCGTTGATGACCAGCTTAGCCTGCCCGCCGACCCCTGCTTCTACAGTTAGATTTGAGCCAAGAACAACTTTACCGGTTCTGATCGAACTTCTGAGCGCTCTATCAATGTTTATCATCCTTTTACCTCATCGTTTTGAGACTAATTGAACATCGCCCGTTCCCAGCTGTATCGGCTGGCCCACTATGACGTTCTCGGTTACGCCCCTGAGATCATCCACGTCTCCGCGAACTGCGGCGTCGAGGATGTGGTTTACGGTGACCTCGAAAGCTGCCCTCGCGAGGACGCTCGCCTTCTCTCCGGAGACGCCGTGGCGTCCGATCTGTTTGACCTCGCCATCGCAGGTCATGATGTCGGCCACCAGCATGATGTGCCTCACGTCGACAGAGAGACCCTGTTCCCGCAAGGTGTCGGTGGCCTCGTTTATTATGGCATTTCGGGCCGCCTCTATTCCCAGGACATCGCCGATCTCAGTTATATTATTTGTTTTCGTCCTGGTGGGGTCGACCCCCTCAAACGAGATGACGTCCTTGAGGGCCGAGCCCTCTGTGTAGAGGACGTACTCGTCCCCCTCCTTCCTGATGACGACCCTGTTTATCCCCTCGATCCCTTTCAGAGAGATCGTCTTGATCTTCTCGACGAGCTGGAGAAGATCTCGGTATGAGGGCTCGGGCGGCGTCATTATGATCTGATTTCCGTGCTGGTCTGCCGAAAGCTTCGTCCCCGCGGCGAGCCTCTCCGCCACCTCCGAGGGCTCGATCTTCCTCTGAGCCAGGGCGTCCTCGTTCAGCTCGATCACCACGTTCATCTCGGCGAGGTCGGTAGCTATCGACCCCAGGTGGAGGATGTTCGTCGACTCGATCGACCAGGCCACCTCTCTTGCGATGTCCCGGTCGAGGGCGTACTCCTTCTCCAGCCGGATGGTCATGGTGGGGGTGCTGGGGATCTTTCGCGCGTCCACGATCTCGATCAGCCTCGGAAGGCCGAGGGTGACGTTGATCTCTGCGACCCCGGCGTAGTGGAAGGTCCTCATCGTCATCTGGGTGCCGGGCTCCCCGATCGACTGGGCCGCCACGACCCCCACCGCCTCGCAGGGCTCGACCTTGGACCTCTTGTAATCGGCCACCACCTGGTCTGATATCTCAGCGAGCTCCTCCTTGGAGACCTCGATCCCCTTCAGCTCCTCCCCCAGGGCCCTCTTTATGCTCTGGGGCAATGGGAGGCCCTCGATCCTCTTTTGGACCTCCTTCTCCGATAGGCTCATGTCCCCTCCTTCTTCAGCACCCTCTGGACTATCCGATGAACGTTCTCGGGGCTCGCATAATCCCTCTTGGAGGCGTCGACGCCGTCCTCGCCATAGTTGAACTGGACAATTATGCCCCTCGTCTCCTTGACTGTCCCGTCGTACTGGACCTCCAGATCCTGGAGGGCGTTGATCAGCCTCCTCTGAAGGTAGCCGCTCTGGGACGTCCTGATGGCGGTGTCGACGAGCCCCTCCCTCCCGCCGATGGCGTGGAAGAAGAACTCCGTCGGGTTCAAACCCTCCTTGTAGCTGGACTCGACGAAGCCGTGAGCTTCGGCCCCCAGGTCCCCCCTCCGAAAGTGGGAGAGGGTCCTCCCCTCGTAGCCTCGCCGGATCCGCTCGCCCCTGACCGACTGCTGGCCAACGCAGGCCGCCATCTGGGTCAGGTTCAGCATCGATCCTCGGGCACCGCTGACGGCCATAACCACGCCGCTGTTGTCGATGCCCAGGTACCTGCCGGCGATGGAGCCGGTGTTGTCCCTGGCCTTGCCGAGGGTCTGCATAATCCTCATCTCCAGGGTCTCGTCCAGGGTCCTTCCGGGCAGGGGCTCCAGCTCCCCCGCCTGGTAGGCCCCGATCAGCTTCGTCACGTTCTCCCTCGCGGCGTTCAGAACGTCGGAGATCTGGGCCTCGGCCTCCTTGGGGATGTCCTCGTCGTCGATTCCGAAGCTGAAACCCGCCAGCATTATTCCTCTGATCGCCATCTGGGTCATTCCGTCGACGAAGCTCGCGCCGATCGTCGGGCCGTACTCCTTGATCACCCTGTCGGTGATCTTCCCCTTGAAGGCTCCTACGGCAGCGGCGTCGATGGTGCCGCTTATGATCTCACCGTCGCGAATGGTGACGTAGGCGTCATCTTCGCAGGCCTCCCTCTTGCACTGATCGCAGTTCTTGCAGAAGGATGCCTTGAAATCCAGGTTCAGGCCTTTGGGGAGGGTGAGGCTGAAGATCTGCTTTCCTGTCCAGTAGGGCTCGCCCTCATCGTTGCGTCCTCGGGGTTCGGGAAGCTCCAGGTGGGGTAGCTTCTTGAAGATCTCCATAACCTCAAGCCGGCTGATCCTACGGTCGCCGTGGGTCAGAAGGAAGTTGCCGGTGACGTAATCGTGGATGCCTCCGATGATGGGCCCCCCAAACCTTGGAGACAATATGTTCTCCTGGACCCTCATCAAGATCTGGGCCTCGGCCCTGGCTTCCTCAGTCTGGGGGACGTGAAGGTTCATCTCGTCGCCGTCGAAGTCGGCGTTGTATGGTGGACAGACTGCGGGATTCAGCCTGAAGGTCTTGTAGGGCATGACGATCACCTTGTGTGACATGATCGACATCCGATGAAGAGACGGCTGCCGGTTGAAGAGGACTATATCCCCGTCCATCAGCTGTCGGTCCACCTTCCAGCTGGGCTCGAGCTGTTCGGCCACCTCTTCGGAGTTTTTGTCGGTGATCTTGACCCTTCTCCCGTCGGCTCTCGTGACGTAGTTCACGCCCGGGTGTTTATCCGAACCCCTTCTTACGAAGTCTCGCATCACCTCGATGTTTCTTGAGTTCACCACCAGGGGAACCGATAGCTCCATCGCGATCTCCATGGGAACACCCACCTCGTTTATGCTGAGGTTCGGGTCGGGCGAGATCACCGTCCTCGCGCTGAAGTTCACCCTCTTGCCCGAGAGGCTCCCTCGGAACCTCCCCTCTTTTCCCTTCAGCCTCTGAGATAAGGTCTTGAGTGGCCGGCCGCTCCGATGTCGGGCCGGGGGAACGCCGGAGACGGTATTGTCGAGGAAGGTCGTGATGTGATACTGGAGGAGTTCCCAGAGGTCCTCGATGATCAATTGGGGTGCGCCGGCCTCCCTGTTCTCCTGAAACCGCTGGTTGATCCTGATGATGTCCACCAGCTTGTGGGTCAGGTCGTCCTCGCTCCTCTGGCCGCTCTCCAGGGTGATCGAGGGCCTCATCGTGACCGGCGGCACCGGAAGGACTGTGAGGAGCATCCATTCGGGCCGGGCGGTCTCTGGGTTCATCCCCATCACTTCGATGTCCTCGTCGGGGATCTTCTCGAACCGGTCCCTTATGTCGGAGGGGGTGAGCCTGTGGCCGTCCTCGACGTAGGTGAGGGGCCTCTCGAACTTGATCTCCAGCTGGGGCGCGCCGCAGAAGGGGCAGACCTTGTGCTTTCGGGCCTCAGAGAATACCTTGTTGACGACGTCGTCTGTCATCTGGCCGAGCTGGACGAGGGTCTCGATCTGCTCGAGATACATCCTCTTCTCGTTCTCCAGGAGCATAAGCCGCGAGCAGTCCTTGCAGATTCCGCGAAGGATCTTTCTTATCAATTTAGCGAATCCGACGTGAATTACAGGGGCTATGAGGTCGATGTGGCCGAAGTGTCCGGGGCATTCGCCGGGCCTTCCACCACAGCTCCTGCACCGCAGGCCAGGGTCGATCACCCCGAGCCTTGGGTCCATAAGCCCCATCTCGATGGGAAAGCCGTCGTCGTCGTAGGTATCTGCGGTTATGATCTTCACCACGCTCATCCTCCGAAACTCCTGGGGAGAGATGAGCCCAAAACTGATCTTGCCAATTCTCTTCGGGACGGTCATGTTTACACCTAAACTGCGTCCTCCAAAAGGAGCCTGGGGGCGACGCCGAGGGACTTAATCTCGTCCAGCAAGAGCTTGAAGGCGTAGCTCATCTCCACGGGGTAGATCTCGGTATCCGAGCCGCAGACGGAGCAGTAGTCTACGTTCCTGCGCCGATCGTGGATCGCGATCATGCCGCAGCGGCTGCAGACGAGCTCTGTCACCTTGTCCGACTCGTCGACGAGCCTCTCCTTCAGAGCTAAAGCCGCGCCGTGGGCTATCAGGACGTCTCGCTCCATCTCGCCGAACCGCAGGCCTCCTTCCCTCGCCCGCCCCTCCGTCGGCTGGCGCGTGAGGACCTGGACTGGACCCCGGGACCTCGCATGCATCTTTCCCGCCACCATGTGGTAGAGCTTCTGATAGAGGATCACCCCGACGAAGACATCGGCCATGATCTGCTCTCCGTTGATGCCGTTGTACATCACCTCTCTCCCGGTGTGGGAGAAGCCGAACTTGGTGAGGGCTCCCCTCATGTCCGTCTCCTCCTCTCCCAGGAAGGCGGTGGCGTCGGCGAACCTCCCCTCCAAGGACCCCATCTTCCCCCCGATCATCTCCAGGACGTGGCCCACCGTCATCCGTGATGGGATGGCGTGGGGGTTGACGATCAGGTCCGGAACCATGCCGCTCTCGGTGAAGGGCATGTCCGCTGGGGGGACGATCAGGCCGACTACCCCCTTCTGGCCGTGCCGCGAGGCGAACTTGTCCCCCAGCTCCGGAACCCTCTGGTCTCTCGTCTTCACCTTGGCCAGCCGGTTTCCGTTGGAGGACTCGGTGAGGATCACCGTGTCCACCACGCCCTTTTCGTTCGACCTCATGGTCACCGAGGTCTCACGCCTCTGCTGGGGCGTGATCCCAAACTCCGTCGGCTCCTCCAGGAACCGGGGCGGCGAGGTCTTCCCGATGAGGACGTCGTTTGGAGCCACCACCGCGTTGGGGTTGACCAGTCCGTCGTCGTCCAATTGTGAGTATGCCTCCGTACCCCTCGCGCCCCGGACCTCCATATCCGGTATCTCGAACTTGTCCTCCTGCCCTCCGGGGTACTTCCGCTCCTCGGCCTCAGAGACCCGGAAGAAGTGGCTTCGGCCCAGACCCCGCTCGATGGAGCCTTTGTTGAGTATGAGGGCGTCCTCGATGTTGTACCCCTCGTAGACGAGGACCGCGACGACGAAGTTCTGCCCCGCGGGCCTCTCGTCAAAGCCGATGGCGTCGGCGGTCCTACTCCTGCAGAGGGCCCTCTGGGGGTAGTGGAGGTAATGGCCTCTAGTGTCGGGCCGCAGCTTTGTGTTGGCCAGAGGGGTTCCCAGGCACTGCTTGATCATACCCGCACCCATGGTATTTCTCGGGCTGGCGTTGTGTTCGGGGTAGGGGACGAGGCCGGTGCAGATCCCCAGGATCAGAGAGGGGTCGACCTCCAGATGGGTGTGATCGGGGGCTACCTCCTCCTCCCACATGGCCACAAGGGAGTTTTCTTCCTCCTCGGCGTCGAGATACTCGACGAGCCCCTCGGAGACGAGATCGTCGAAGAGGATCTCGCCCTGCCTGAGCCTCTCTATATGCTCTTCGGTGACCAGGGGGACCCCCTCCTCCACCACGACGAGGGGTCTGCGGGCTCTGCCTGAGTCGGTGTTGATCAGAATCTCGTTCGTCCTCTCGAAGTAGGAGACGTTGATCTGGTTGCTTATCGAGCCGCCCCTTCGAAGACTTCTCATCTCTTTTGCGAGCCTGATGGGGTCTGAATGGGTTCCCACGAACTCCCCGTTGACAAATACCCTAGCGCTACTCAAAGCGACCACCAACCGATACGACCTCCAGGTCCAGAAGCATCTTCTTCACGTCCTCGTAATCCTCGACCCCCGTCGAGAGCTCCACGCCCTGGGCGAAGTTCTTCACCAGACCGCAGTTGGGGCCCTCTGGCGTCTCGCTGGGACAGATCCTTCCCCACTGGGTGGGGTGGAGATCTCTCGCCTCGAAGTGGGGCTGGGATCGGGACAGAGGTGATATCACCCTGCGCAGGTGGCTTAGGCTCGCCATGTAATCTGTCCGATCGAGGAGCTGGGATACGCCGGTCCTGCCGCCGACCCAGTTTCCTGTGGCCAGGGGATGGATCATCCTCTCGGTGAGGACGTCCGCCCGAACGGTGGTGATGACGTTCAGCTCGCGGTTTCTCATGCTGGCCCGCTCCAGCTGGTACTTGATGTCCCTCGTGAGCCTGCTGAAGGCGACCCTGAAGAGGTCCTCCATCAGGTCACCGGATAGCTTGAGCCTCTTGTTGGCGTAGTGGTCCTTGTCGTCCTCGCCTCTCTTCCCCAGGGCCAGCTCGAAGCAGGCCTCTGCCATCCTCGCGAGGAAGAGGCCTTTCGCGTACCGGTCGCCCTCCTCGACGCCGATGTGGGGGAGAAGGTACCGGTCCAGTACGTAGGCGGCCCTCTTCTTCTGGTACTCTTTCGCCTGGCCCGCGGCGACGCGGCCCCCTATCTTCTCCAGCGCCTCCTCCTTGTCCGCGACCTCCGCCTCCTCCAGGTTCTCGAGCATGAACTTTATAATCTCGGGGTTGTCGGATACGGCCTGGACGATATCCATATCCGTCTCCAGGCCGAGGGCTCTGGTGAGGGTGACGAAGTTGAGCCTTCCGCTTACTGAGGGGAAGGAGACCTCCAAAATCGACCTTTTGCCTCGCTCGACGATCACCAGAGACCGGTATCCTTGCCTCTGAGAGAAGACCTTGGCCACCTCGATGAAGGTGTCGTACCTCTGGTTGTACTCCACCAGGATCTTGTTGGGCGAGAGGTCCTCTAGGGTCATGATAACCCTCTCAGACCCGTTCACCACGAAGTATCCGCCCGGATCCAGGGGGTCCTCGCCGAACTCGATCATCTCCCCGCGAGAGAGGGTCGATAGGTTGCAGACTTTGGACATTATCATGATCGGGAGCATCCCGATCATCGCCTCCACCGGCTCCTTCTCCGTCTCCCCCTGGACGATCGTCATCTCCAGACGCAGCGGCGATGCGTAGGTGAGGTTTCGAAGCCTCGCATCGTTAGGGTAGAGCCTCTCCACCGAGCCGTCGGCCTCGGTGACCGTCGGCATCTCCACCCGGATCGCGCCCAGCTTGACGTAGGTATCCTCGATATTCGTCTCGATGACGCCCACCTCTTCGATCACCTTCTGAAGGCCCCTGTCTATAAAGTCGTTGAAAGAGTTTATGTGATGGTGGACCAGCTTGTCCTTTGTAAAATAGGCCTTGTATAGGACGTTTCTGTCAAGCAAACTTTAAAACACCTCTTAAGTCGACTTAGTCGATTACCAGCCTGTAAAATACCGATTCCCCTGACGTGGGGCTCTTCCTGATTATCTTCACCACGTCACCCACCTTGCCCCCGATCTCCTTCACCACCGGGTCGGTGATGTGGATCTTGGGGAGCTGAGCAGAATCCACGCCGTAACCCTTCAGCATCTCCTCTGACTCTTCGGGAGAGAGAAGGATGTGAGCCGGAACCAGGTCATGATCCTGCAGCGCAAACTTTTTCATACAGCCACTTCCCAGAAATAAGCGATAAGCGGGCTCGAAGGGATTTGAACCCTCGACCACCTGGTATCTCCGTTCAAAAAACTTAAAAGCCAGACGCTCTGCCTAACTGAGCTACGAGCCCCCATGAGCAGATCAGCCCATACCACTGTCTAGGAGATGGTCATCCGACATAAAACCTTTTCCCCCTTCAGGTCAGATCTCCTTGAGGACGATGGCCGCGATATCGTCGCCGACCTCAGAGGTGGTGGCACTTCCGCCCATATCGTATGTTCTGACCTTCCCCCCCTTGATGTTCGTCTCGATGGCCCTGATCACGTCCTCGGCGGCCGCGCGCTCCCCGAGGTGCTCCAGGAGCATCGCCCCGGCCCAGATGGTGGCGATGGGATTGACCTTGTTCATCCCCTTGTACTTGGGCGCGCTTCCGTGGATCGGCTCGAACATGCTCGTGCCCTCGGGGTTGATGTTCGCTCCGGGCGCGAGGCCCAAGCCCCCCTGGATCATGGCCCCGAGGTCGGTGATGATATCGCCGAACATATTTGGGGCGACGACGACGTCAAACCACTCCGGGTTTTTGACAAACCACATGGTGATGGCGTCGACGAAGTTGAAGTCGGTCTTCACCTCCGGGTACTGGGTAGAAAGCCTCTCGAACTCCTCTCTCCAGAAGCCGTAGATGTCGGAGAGGACATTCGCCTTGTCGACGCTGGCCAGGTGCTTTCCCCTCTCCATGGCGAGGTCGAAGGCGTACTTGATGACCCTTGCCGTCCCCTCCTTCGAGATCATTCCGATCTGGTAGGCGATCTCCTCGCTGTCGGACTCGACGTCCAGGCCGAACTTGACGTCGTAGAGGGTCCTCGCCACCTCGAACTCATCGCGGCTCCTCCCCGCCTTCGCCCGGCCGCCGATCCCGATGTAAAAGTCCTCCGTGTTCTCCCGGACGACGACAAAGTCGATATCCTTGGGTCCCTTGTCCTTGAGTGGGGTCCAGATCCCCTCCAGGAGCTTGACGGGCCGGAGGTTGACGTACTGGTCGAAGTAGAACCGCATGGCCAGGAGGACGCCCTTCTCCAGGACGCCGGGTTTCACTCTCGGGTCGCCTATGGAGCCGAGGTAGATCGCCCTGTAACGGGATAGGTCTTTGAGGGCGTCCTCGCCGACCAGCTCTCCCGTCTCCAGGTAGTGGTCCGCTCCCAGGGAGAACGTTGTCCACTCGATATCAAAACCATGCTTTTCCGCCGCGGCCTCTGCGACCTTCATCCCCTCGGCCACGATCTCAGGTCCTATCCCATCGCCGGGGATAACGGGAACTTTGTACTTCAAGCAGACTTCACCATCCTCTTAGTGTACTCGACTAGCCCTCCCGTCTCCACGATCTCCTGGAGGAAGGGCGGCAGGGACGTAGTCCTATAAGACTCGCCACGGGACCGGTTGTATATGAGACCCTCGTCGGCGTCGATCTCGAGAGCGTCTCCATCACCGATTCTGTCCACGTCTGCACAGACGAACAGGGGCAGGCCGATGTTGATGGCGTTCCGGAAGAAGATCCGGGCGAAGGACTTGGCGACGACGGCCTTCACTCCCGCGCCCTTGAGGCCGAGGGGCGCATGCTCCCGGGAGGAGCCACATCCGAAGTTCGTCCCCGCCACCACGAAGTCCCCTGCCTCGACTCGCCTGGCGAACTCGGGTCGCACGCCCTCAAAGACATGTTCCGCGAGCCCTTCGGGGTCGTTGATCACCAGGTAGCGTCCGGGTATGATCGCGTCGGTGTCGATATCATCGTTAAACTTCCAAGCTCTGCCTGCCAAAAACCATCCCCCCTGCGATAGTGGACTACTTAGCAATATCAACGTAGTATATTAAGGTGACCGTTCCCGATGGACCAGACCGCACAATATATAGCCATTGGAAGGCCAAGAAAGATGAAGCTCAAGTTTGATGGTGATTCTGTTGAAGGCGATTATGATCTCTGGACGCACCCTCGGCCAGGGTGCTAGCTCTGAGGCGAAGATGTCGCCCGAGTTCTTCAAGGCCGCATCATTCTGCGCCCTATCCGAACTGGACTACGACGCCCTCGACGTATCCGAGGGAGGGAACGTCCTGGTGAGGACGAACTTCGGCGAGGTCGTCGTCTCGGCCAAAAAGGACGAGGGCCTGCCCCCGGGGCTCATATTCATACCGATGGGGCCCTGGGCCAACGCCGTCGTAGGGCCCGAGACGGGTGGATGCGGAACACCCCAGTTCAAGGGGGTCGAGGCCGAGGTGGAGAGAAGCGCGATGCGGGTTATGGACGTCCGGGAGCTCTTCGCTGACCTGAAGAGGGCCGGAGGTGAGGGGTCTTGATGGCAGAAGACGTCCTCTGCCCCTTCTGCGGCTGCCTCTGCGACGACATCAAGGTCGAGGTGGAAGAGGGCCAGATCGTCGGCGTCAAGAGGGCCTGCAAGCTGGGGTCGAGCAAGATCCGGGGACACGAGAGGACGAAGGCCCCGATGGTGAGAAGAGGCGGAGAGCTGGTGGAGACGAGTTACGAGGAGGCCTACGATCGGGCCGCCAAAATCCTGAAGGGGGCGAAGAGGCCTCTCCTCTACGGCTGGTGCTCCACCGTCTGCGAGACCGCCAAGTTGGGGATCCTTCTCGCGGAGGAGGTGGGCGGCGTCGTCGACTCCACGGCCACCGTCTGCCACGGCCCCTCCATCATCGGGATCGAGGAGAAGGGTCTGGCGGGCTCGACCCTCGGCCAGATCAAGAACAGAGCCGACCTGATAGTCTTCTGGGGCGCAAACCCCGCCGAGGCTCATCCGCGCCATTCCATGCGCTACTCCTCGAACTCGTCAGGAATGTTCACCCCCCAGGGGAGGAAGGGGCGGAAGGTGATCGTCGTCGACGTCCGAGAGACGAGGACCGCAAAGAACGCCGATAAGTTCCTTCTGATAAGGCCGGGGACCGACTATGAGGTGATCTCGGCCCTTCGGATGATCGTGGCGGGCAAAGGCGAGATCGTCCCAGAGACGGTGGCGGGGGTCGCGAAAGCGGACCTGGCAGAGTTGGCGGAGATGATGAAGGGCGCGAGGTTTGGTGCCCTCCTCTTCGGCCTGGGGATGACCCACAGCCGGGGCCGGTACAAGAACGTCGACAACGCCCTCTCCCTGGTGGCGGACCTGAACGGCTTCACCAAGTTCGTGGTGATGGCGATGAGGGGCCACTACAACGTGGCGGGATTCGGCCAGGTCTGTGCCTGGGAGACGGGCTTTCCGATGTCCGTTGACTTCTCCCGGGGCGCGCCCTACTTCAACCCCGGCGAGACTGCAGCCTGCGATCTTCTCGCAAAAAGGGAGGCGGACGCCATGATGGTCGTCGCCGCCGATCCGGTCTCGAACTTCCCGAGGAGGACCGTCGAGGAGATGGCCGAGATACCGGTGATCCAGATCGACCCCTTCCCAAACCCCACCACGCTCCTGGCGGACGTGGTGATACCGAGCGCCGTCTGCGGCGTCGAGGCCGAGGGGACCGCATATCGGATGGACGGCTTATCCCTCCGGATGAAGAAGGTCGTGGATTCGGCCTATCCAACGGACGAGGAGATCGTGCAAAACATTCTCGATAGAGTGAGGAGGCTCGACGATGATAATTAAGGGCGGGTTTGTTTTTGATCCTGCAAACGGGGTCTATGGTGAGGAGATGGACGTCTCTATTGAGGGCGGCAAAGTCGTCGAAGAGTCCCGTGATGGCAGAGAGATCGACGCCCGGAGGATGCTGGTGATGCCGGGCGGGGTCGACGCCCACGCCCACATAGCCGGGGCGAAGGTGAACACCGGCAGAATCATGAGGCCGGAGGATGCAAGGCGCGGGACCGAGCCGAAGACGAAGCTACTGCGGCCGCAGACCGGCTACACCGTCCCCAACTGCTACGCTATGGGCTATCGGTACGCCCGCCTCGGCTACACCTGCGCCTTCGAGGCGGCGACACCGATCCTGGAGTCGAGACACACTCACGAGGAGCTGGAGGAGATTCCCATCGTCGACAAGGGTGCTCTCACCTTATTTGGCAACAACTGGGAGGTCCTGGAGTGCGTCCGCGATGGCGACCTCGATAAGCTCGCGGCCTTCCTGGCCTGGGGCCTTCGTGCCAGTCGCGGCTACGGCGTCAAGGTGGTGAACCCCGGCGGGGGCGAAGCTTGGGGCTTTGGCGGAAACGTCAAGGGGATCGACGATCCGGTCCCGAACTTCGGCGTGACCCCGAAAGAGGTCATTAGGGGCCTGATGAGGGCAAACGAGATCCTGAGGCTGCCCCACTCCGTCCACCTCCACACAAACAACCTGGGAAAGCCCGGAAACTACGAGACGACCCTCGCGACCCTCAAGGCCGTCGAGGAGATCTCCGCCTCCCGCGACCGGCAGGTCCTCCACGTCACCCACATGCAGTTCTCTGCTTACGGCGGGACCGGCTGGCGCGACTTCGAGTCGAAGGCCCCCGAGATCGCCGACTACTTCAACCGCCACGACCAGTTCACCATGGACATGGGCCAGCTGATCTTCGGGTCTGCCACCACCATGACCGCCGACGCGCCCCTGGAGTACGGGAACGCCCGCCTCCTTCACGCCAAGTGGTCCAACCACGACATCGAGCTGGAGGAGTCGAGCGGGGTCGTCCCCCTGGTCTACGGGAGGAAGATGCCGATTAACGCGATCCAGTGGGCGATAGGCCTGGAACTCGCCCTTCTGACGAAGAACCCCTGGCAGGTGATCATGACCACAGACCACCCCAACGGCGGGCCCTTCGTGAACTACCCGGAGGTGATATCCCTTCTGATGAGCCGGGCGAAGAGGGAGGAGGAGCTGAAAACTTTGCACGAGCTGGCATCCAGGAGGTCGTCACTTCCTTCGATCGAGAGGGAGATGGACTGGAACGACGTCGCGATATTGACGAGGGCCGCCCCCGCCAGGATTCTGGGCCTAGCGGAGAAGGGGCACCTGGGGGTGGGGGCGGACGGGGACGTCACCGTCTACGACATAAACCCGGTTGATGTGGACCCCTCGAAGGATCACAAAAAAGTGAAGGGCGCCCTCGCAAAGGCCAAGTACACCATCAAGGGCGGAGAAGTGGTGGTCAGAGACGGCGAGATCACCGCTGTCCCCCAGGGGAGGACCTACTGGGTCGACGCCTCGGTCCCCGAAGATCAAGCGGCGAAGGTCAGAGCAGATCTCGTCGAAAAGTTCGCCAAGTACTACAGCATCCAGATGTCAAACTACATGGTCCAGGACGCCTACGTCACCCATCCTCGGGTCGTGAAGGCGGGGGTGATCTAGATGAGAGAGATCGTGATTGAGCCGCGTCGAGAGTTTTTGGTCCCCGTCGAGGCGGAGAGAATAAGCCCCGATGTCTTCGCGTCCCTGGCCATCAAGGAGATCGAGAAGATCGAGGTCTGGGAGGGAAACAGAAAGGCCGCCCTATCTGACCTATTCGATATCTCCGGGGACGAGGGCCCCGCAGAGCCCGAAGAGATGTTGATCACCCTTTCCGGCGACTTCTCCAAGGTAAAAAGGGTCGGCGAGAAGATGGCCTGTGGTCGGATCCTGGCCGAAGGCGATCTCGGGATGCACGCCGGAAACGGGATGGCCGGCGGCGAGATCGAGATAGGAGGACGGGCTGGAGACTGGCTCGGCCGGGAGATGCGAGGCGGAAAGATCACCGTCAGAGGCGACGCAAAAGACTACGTCGGAGCCGGATACCGCGGCGAGAACTGCGGCATGCGCGGTGGTGAGATAGTGATCGAGGGCTCGGCCGGTGACTATCTGGGCGAGCACCTCTGCGGCGGGACGATCACCGTTGGAGGAGATGCTGGCGACTTTCCGGGGATCGCTAACCGGGGCGGTGTGATCGTTATCGGCGGCGACGCCCACCTTCCCGGAGCCGAGATGGTGAGCGGCACCATTACCGTTCGAGGACGGGCAAGGGTCCTTCCGTCCTATCAGTACCAGGAGACGGTGGAGATCGATGGGATGAATCTCAAGAATTTTTTGGGAGATCTCGTTGAGGGTGGAAAGGGCGAGCTTCGCGTCGCGTCGGTCGAGGAGGAAGGAGCATGACAGTCAGCTTGATAAGTGAGTACCTCTCTAGGTCGGTACATAGATCAGATCATTTTGAGGTGCTTTGAATTGATCGACCGCAGCAAAATTTTAGAGATTTTGGAGGGGTACGACCTCAGCGACCCGCTGATCGGGGTCGTCGCCTCCCATTCGGCCCTGGACACCTGTGACGGGGCCATAGAGGAGGGGTTTAGGACCCTCGCCA
>NZ_JBNGCU010000046.1:0-12298 GCF_049974945.1 Methanocrinis sp.
CGAGCGGCAGAGGGTGATCCTGGACGGGGGAAACAGGGCTGCGAAGATCGAGATCGCCGGCCGTGGCGAGTTCGGTATCGTGAATTTGGGTACGGAGAGGCTTCTCGCCGAGGCGGCCCTGGCAACGAAGGGTTATAGCAGAATGAACTCGTCGGAGTGGACGATAGGGGGCGAGGCCGGAGTTCTGGGGGTGGGGGAGGATGAGGACCACCAGATCCTCTACGTCGCCATCTTCTGGCCCGGCCAGGTCCAAACGGAGGAGGGGCGAATGCTGGGGATGACCAGGTGCGAGATCGAATCGAGCTTCTGGTGGGATACGACCGAAAGGCTCCTCGACACAATAAAGGTGGAGAGGAGAGATGGGAGCTGAAGAGGGCTGAAGTTCGAGGTACGATATGAGACTGCTCTGGATGGTGGTTCTGATCCTCGCCCATCTTCTCCTGGTGGTGGCCGGGGCCGAGGAGGTGAGCGTCCGCTGCGAGATCGACGATCATGCCCTCAGCGCCCCGGCCGAGGCGGAGTCGTCTATTGAAGATCTCGCCCGATATCTCTCTGGGCTGGCCAAGAGCGACGAGGAGAGGGCGCGGGCCATCTACCGGTGGATCGGCGCCAACATCCGCTACGACGTCGCAGGGACGACGGGGCCCCGTAGGTGCCGGACCCCCGAGGAGGTGCTGGCGGAGAAGAGGGGGGTCTGCAGCGGGTACAGCGCCCTCTTCTCCAGCCTCTGTGAGCACTCCGGCCTTGAGGTGGTGGTGATCAGAGGCCACGCCAAGGGTTACGGATACTCCGTCGGCTCACAGATACCCGAAGAGACGAACCACGCCTGGAACGCCGTCCTGATAGATGGAGAGTGGCGCCTCGTCGACTCCACCTGGGGCGCGGGCGCCGTGGACCCCGAGGAGGGCTTCGTCCAGAGGTTTGAGGATTTCTACTTCCTCACCCCGCCCGAGGAGCTGGTGTGGACCCACCTCCCCGAAGATCCGAGCTGGCAGCTTCTGGACTCGCCGATGTCGAAGGAGGAGTTTGAGGGGCTGGCCTACGCAAAGCCCCCCTTCTTCAAGAATGAGATGAGGATAGAAAGCCCCCTCGAGGGCACCATCCGCGCCGACGAGGGGGCGAAGGTCACCCTCTCCGCCCCTGAGGACGTGGGCGTCACGGCCGAGCTCCTCGACGAGAGGGGTCGGAAGCTTCCCCAGCGCTTCACCCTGGTCCGGCGGTCGAAAGACGAGGTCGTCGTCAGGGCCGCCTGCCCCGGCCCCGGAGACCACATCCTCAGGATCTACTCCGAGAGGGGCGATGCTGGGGAGGGGGCGGCCTACGACTGGACCCTCGACTATCGGCTGGTGGCCGGGCCAAAGGCCCGGGCCCAGACCGGTTTTCCCCTGATCTGGGACGCGTTCTGGGATCTAGGCCTGGAAGTTGAGAGCCATCCCCAGGGGGTGATCGTCACAGGGTCCGAGCTTGAGGTGGTGATCTCGGTCCCCCAGGACGTCCACCTGCTGGCGAGGCTCCTGGACGAGGAGGGGCAGAAGATCCCCGAGGATCGAACCGTCACCTCGAGGATGGATGACGAATATATCGTCAGGGTCTCTTTCCCCAGGGCCGGAGACTACATCCTCAGGATCTATGCGAAGCGAGGGGGCGGGCCGGCGGGAGAGTACACCTCCGTCATCGAGTACGCCGTCGTGGCCGAGGCCGGAGTCGAGGCATGAGATCTCCCCCCGGCGGAAGCGGCTCTGGCGACCCTATTATTTTATGAGGATGCCCACTTGTCCAGGTGGACGTCCATCTGCGGGAAGGGTATCTCTACCCCTTGCGTGTTGTAGGCGTCGAAGATCTCCCTGGTCAGGTCTCCCTTCACCGTCCAGTAGTTCCCGGTATTGGTCCAGGCGAAGAGGGTGATGTTCACCGAGGAGTCGGCGAGCTCGGAGACGACCACCGAAGGCTCTGGGGCCTCCAGGACGAGGGGATGGTCTCTCATGACCTTCATGGCTACGGATATCGCCTTCTCCAGATCGCCGGAGTACGATGTTCCCACTTTGATGTCTACCCGTCGGGTATCCATCCGGGTGTAGTTGGTGATGGGCGATCCCCAGACGCTCTTGTTGGGGATGGTGATGAACTTGTTATCCGGGGTGAGCAGCTCTGTGGACAGCATACCCACCCCCTTGATGGAGCCGCTGTGCCCGGCCACTTCGACGTAATCGGAGACTTTGAACGGCCTTATCGCCGTGAGCCAGACTCCAGCGAAGAAGCTGGTCATGGTGTCCTGCATGCCGAATCCCAGCACCAAGCCTACGACCGCCGATAGACCCAGCACCACCGAAGAGGTGTCGAAGCCCAGAACGCTGGCGGCCGCCAGCACCACCACCACATACAACAGGATGGTGGCGAGCCGGGTTAGAAACTCCACCATCAGGTCGGGCAGCTTGCTCTTCTTCAGCCCCCTCGCCAGCACACTTCCGATCATCTTGACTAAAACCAGTCCCACCAGCAGCACGATGACGGCAGTCAGCAGGTCCCAGTAGCTGAATCCCAGCAGGGGTATCGTCTCCCCCAGCGTCTCCTGCAATCCCAAATCGATCTCCTCCAGAATATATGTTTATTAGGCAGGCCTAATAAAAATGTCGCCCAAACTAATTTGTACATAAATATAAAACGTCCAATGAACGACCATATCCTCCCGATCCCCTCAGCTTTCCCCCTCGCTCCCATCGGCAGGAGGTCAGGTTTTTTGGGGACAAGCCTTATCGCCGTCCCGCACGAAGATTATCCTCTGAAGCTGACTGGAGAGGGATTTCGCCATGAGAGTCACCATAATCTACGACAACACCTCCCTTCGAGGGGACCTGATAGCCGACTGGGGCTTCTCCGCCCTGGTCGAGGCGAGAGGGAAGAGGGTCCTCTTCGACACCGGGGCACGGGGAGACATACTTCTCGAGAACATGGAGGCCCTGGGCCTGGACCCGAGATCGATCGAGGAGGTCTTCATATCCCATCCTCACGCCGATCATATGGGAGGGCTCTCCGACCTTCTGAGAATAAAACCCGCCAGGGTGGTGGTTCCTCGCTCCTCTCCCGCCCCTGGGAACGCGGAGGTTCTGAGGGTTGCAGAACCCCAAGAGATCCATCCCGGGATATACTCCACCGGAGAGCTGGCGGGCATAGAGCAGTCGATGGCCATCGACTCCGGCATGGGGATCGTGGTCATCTCGGGATGCGCCCACCCCGGCGCGGGAAGGATCCTAAAGGTCGCCTCCGGGTTCGGAGAGGTGAAGGGGCTGATCGGCGGGCTTCATGGATTCTCAGACCTCGACCTGCTGGAGGACCTGGATCTGATCTGCCCCGCCCACTGCACCCGTCACATATCCGCGATCCTGGAGAGATTTCCGGATAAGAGCCTCGCGGGCGGGGCCGGAAGGGTGATAGAGATCGCAGATTAGCCCAGAATTTGTCGCCTGCAGAAGAGGTCGAGCCATGAAGATAGTCTATTCCAAAAAGTTCGAGGAGCGGTATCACACCAACCCGGTGGAGAACCCGGACCGGGCGAGGTTAGCGGCAGAGGAGCTGAAAGGGCGCGAGTTTGTAGAGCCCTCCCCTGCCACCCTGGAGGACGTATTGAGGGTCCACAGCAGAGGCCACATCGAGATGGTGAGGAGGAGGGGGATGGAGAAGCCGGCCCTCCTCGCCGCCGGAGGCGCCTCTCTCGCCGCAGAGCTGGCCCTGGCGGGGGAGCCGGCCTTCGCCCTGATCCGGCCTCCGGGCCACCACGCCTCCAGCGACCACGCCTGGGGGATGTGCTACTTCAACAACATGGCGGTGGCCGTAAGAAAGATCGAGGAGGAGGCTGGGAAGGTGCTGGTAATCGATATCGATCTTCACTATGGCGATGGAACGGTCAGCATATTTCGGTGGGATGATAAGGTGAAGACGGTGAACATCGGAGCCATCGAGATGGGGTTTGATTACCTCAATCTCGATAGCGCGGGATATGTCGACCAGGTGGAGAGGGCGGTTGACGCCCACAACTTCGACCTCGTCGCGGTCTCCGCAGGGTTCGACACCTATGTGAAGGACTGGGGGGGGCTTCTCGACCTCGATGACTATCGGGAGATCGGCAGGATCATCAGGGAGGGGGCGGAGGAGAAGGGCAGAGGAAGACGGTTTGCCGTCCTGGAGGGAGGGTACCACCCCGATCTCGGGCTCTGCGTCAAGAACTTCGTAGAGGGGTTTGAGTGAGGCTCTACGCCTGCAAAAGAGACTTAAAGTAAAAAGCACCAAACTTGGAGGTCAGAGGTGATATGATATGACCAAGGTGAGCGAGATATACAGATGTGAGGTCTGCGGCAACGTGGTCGAGGTCAAGGAGGCTGGTGCTGGCCAGCTGGTCTGCTGCGGAAAGCCGATGGTCCTGATAGAAAAGGCGTGACGGGTCAGCAATATATATTTTTTCTGATCTCCAATCATTTGTAGCAATTGAGGCGAAAAGTTTATTACTAAATAAGATGTAGTTTAAGTGACGTGCGTGAAAACCCGTTTCGTGACCTTCAGAGAACCGCGCTCGTCGCCAAAAGGCAGCAAATACGGCAACAGCCTTCCTGATCCGGGGTGGCGGAGCAGATGGGGAAAAGCTCCCCTGAGGCTCTGACGCCCCCTTTTCTTCTGCCTCTAATTCAGACCGCCTCGCCATTCAACGATCTGATGGGCACGACATAAGGACGATCCAGATCCCTCATCACCACCGCCTCGACCCCGAATATCGCCCTGATGTTCTCCTGCGTCAACAGAGTCGAAGGATCTCCCATGGCATGGACCACCCCCTTCTTCAGCATGACCAGGCTGTCGGAGTACCTCGCCGCCAGATTCAGGTCGTGGATCGCCATCACCGCCGATATCTCCGTCTTCTTGACGATCGATCTCACCGTATCCAGAGCTTCGAGCTGGTGTTTGACGTCCAGATTGCTGGTCGGCTCATCCAGGAGGAGGACCTCCGGCTCCTGGGCGAGGGCTCTCGCGATCAGAACCCGCTGCTTCTGGCCGCCCGAGAGCTCCGAGAAGTCCTTGAGGGCGAACTCCTCGACGGAGAGGAGCTTCATCACCTCCACGACCCGATCGATGTCCTCCTCGGCGACCCGCCAGCCCATGTGGGGCTTTCTGCCCATGAGGATGGTATCGAAGACGGTGGTGGTGAGGACGCTGGTGGTGGACTGGGGTACGTACCCAATGTACCTGGCCACCTCCTGACGGCTCAGGCTCTGGAGGTCCCGGCCGCCGTTGAGAAGTATCGACCCCTTCGGCTTGAGGATACGGTCGATGCACTTGATCATGGTGGTCTTGCCCGATCCGTTGGGGCCGACCAGGCTCAGAACCTCCGAGTCGCCGACCAACAGGTTCAGGTCCTCGAGGATCTTGCGGCTCCCGTAGCTGAAGGAGAGATCCTTGATCGTTATCTTTACCAATACTCCTTCCTCCTTTTCAAGAACAGGTAGATGAAGAATGGAACTCCGAGAAATGAGGTCATGATCCCCACCGGCAGTATCACCGGAGCCATGATCGTCCGGGCGACGGTGTCGGCCGCGAGGAGTATCAGGGCCCCGACCAGCCCCGAGGCTGGCAGGAGGAACCTGTGATCGCCCCCCACCACCATCCTGGTGATGTGGGGCGCTACAAGGCCGATGAACCCTATCGTCCCGGTGAAGCAGATTATGCTCGCGGTGATGAGGGATGCCAGCATCATGCAGACTATCCTCACCAGCTCGACGTTCACCCCCAGGCTCTTCGCCGTCTCGTCCCCTGCACCGAGGGCGTTTATGTCCCAGGAGAAGGCCATCAGGATCAGAGTGCAGGCGACGGTCACAAGGGCGATGATCGCGACCTTGTCCCAAGAGGACCTGCCAAGGCTGCCCATCATCCAGAATACGACCTCGTGGACCTCTTCGGACTCGCCGACGTACTGGAGAAATGAGGTCATGGCGGAAAATAGGTACATGATCGCGATCCCCGCCAGGATCATAGTCTCCGGGGTGATCCCCTTGTACTTGGCGAGACCGTAGACGGTGAAGGAGGCGAGCATGGTGAAGACGAAGGCGTTTCCGACGATCAGATACTGGCCGCTGACGAAGCCCGCGCCCAGGATGATGGCCAGGGAAGCACCGAAGGTGGCGGCCGAGGCTATCCCCAGGGTGAAGGGGCTTGCCAGCGGGTTTTTGAGGATCCCCTGCATGGCACTTCCCGCGACCGCGAGCCCCATTCCGGCGAAGATGCCCATCAGGACCCGGTGCAGGCGGAGCTGCCAGACGATGGTATCTATGAATTCGGTGGTAGAAAAGGTCCCTGGAAAGAAGCGGGCGAAGATCGCAGAGTAGACCTCGACGGGGGTGATCTTCGCGGATCCCAGGGTCGCCGCTACCCCCGCCAAGACCAAGATGCCGGCGAGGGAGAGGAGGATGAAGAGGACTTTTCTGCCCACGAACTGGCTGTACTCCTCTTTAAGCTCCGAAGTTTCGACTGCAACTTCGGGTGACATCTTATCAGCTCTGCTCATAAGCTTGATCCAATTTAAGTTTAATTTGTCACACCTACTGCCTGGAGATGCCGGTGTGATAAAGGCATCTCCAGGCAGTAGATCCCATCCAGTCCGCCTCCGGGACCAATTGAGGTGCTCACCGACGGAGGCAGAGGTCGTCGAGGACCAAGGATCAACCGGCTTTTGTCGGGATATGCTCCGCCTCCAAAGCGAGACCAAAGTTAACACTAATTGCACATTTTTGTTATTATATTCTCCAATTTAATCATATCAATTATACACAATATCGCCGATAAACTGATTAATTAATAAGTATTTTGGTCAAAATAAGATGAATGCCATTCGCGAGGCCCAGATCGACGATATCGATGCCCATATCTCTCCCACCCCGATAAAGCCCCGTCGTCGTGGGATGGAGATATTCGGGAGGGTAGGAGGTGGGTGGAGTCGATAAGAAGACCAAAATCAAAGAGGGGAGGCAAAACGCCGGAGATCAATAAAAGCCATCATGGGCTTGGGGGCCGCATAGTGCGGCCTCCAAAAGATCAGAGAGTGGGAAAGCCCTTACGTTTCTTCAGCGCCTCGATGGCCTCCAAGTTGGCGTACATCTGCTCTTTATTGGAATCGGATGCTACCTCTCGGATCTGCTCTGTCTGGCTTATCTCGCCATCGACCTCTGAGGGAGCTCCATCCTGAGCAGAAGCCGCGTCTAGAGCTGCTGCCGCTTCGACCTCCTCATCACCGGCGCAGTAGCCGGGCCAGAGAGGCGAGCTGCTCTCGCTGACGTTTATCTGGAGAGATTCGGGGAAATAGGCCAGGGCTTCCTCGGTCACGTTCTGGTCGATGAATATCGCAGAGACGGTCTGATTCGATGGCTGGTAGGCGACCAAGGCGAAGTTGTCCAACGGGGGTGGTGCTTGGCCCCAGATGGCAGGTCGGTCGCTGACGTTCAAGGGTGCTGGGTTGTAGGCGGTCTGATTCAGCCCAGGGTTATAACCCTCGATGGCGGACTTCAGACCTGTGGCGTTCAGCTCTCCTCCAGGGAGATCGCATGGATATAGAAGTAAGATCCATACGATGCTCTCGTTGAAGAGGAAAGATGCAGCCACGTATCTTCCTTCGGTGTAATTTTCCTCATATAGCGATTCAGCCTCAACCACAACTCCCGAGGGGACGGCGAAGCTGAGTTCTGCATAGTCTTTCAAATTAGCCCCTATCCCGGTGAAGTTTTCATCCTGGGCTACCGCCGGCGTGAAAGCCAATAGACACAGTAGCAGGCATCCGAAGAACGCCTTCAGCCCTCGAGGGGCTGATCTGCAAGCCATAATCGCGATTTTCATCCAAATACACCTCATAACCACGTTTAACCGAGCCGAGCCGCTTTGGGCTATTATCCCGTCAATTCCTCTGGCGGTCCAGACCAGCAGATTCTCCTCGATCTCCCCCAACCCTTCCCCTGCGGGTAACCCGCGTCTTCAGCTCTTCTTCGGCGGGATCTCAGATCAAGCAAAAGCACGCATCTCTCCAGATGGGCGGTGATGGTCTGAGTGCAGGCTACAACTGGCACCCTGTATTTCTGTATTCATGTATTTCTGTATTCATTTTTTGTCTAGTCGCATCCCAGTATTATATTTAACGCCTCACCTGGAAGGTCCAATTAAAAAGATTCTCAGGCCCTTGAGGAGTTTGAGGAAGCTCGAACCCTCGCCAGGCCCGCCCCCAAAGCCTCCGAGAGCTTCTCCGCCCGTGGGCCGCCTCCTTGCGCGATCTCGGGCTTTCCTCCGCCCCCGCCGCCGACGACCTTGGTTGCTGCCCTGACGATCTCGCCTGCCTTCAGGCCTTTTGCCAAACCCGTCTTTCCCACGGCGGCGACGATCTTCGCTCCACCCTTCTCGCTTCCCAGGATGGCGACGTAGTCCTTCCCCGAGATCATCGACGCCGCCTTGATCAACTCCTCGACGTCGGCGTTCTCGACGATCTCTACGATCGCCTTCAGGCCACCGACCTCTACGGCTTTGGACGTGAGTCCCTCCATCTGAGCCCGGGCCAGGTCCTCCTTCAGCCGGGCCGTCTCCTTCCGCAGGTCCTTCCACTCCTCGAAGAAACGGGTGGCGGTCTTGGGGAGCTGCTCGGGCGGGACGCTCAGGATCTCCGAGGCTCCGAAGAGGAGGTCGTCTCTCTCCTGCCCCCTCAGGACCGCGGCCTCTCCAGCCGCAAACTCGATCCTCTCCACCCCGTCCTGGACCCTCTCGGTCCGCAGGACCTTTATGGGCCCGACCATTCCCGTATTGGCGCAGTGGGTCCCAGCGCAGGCCTCAACGTCGGTCCCGACCTGGACGACCCGGATGGACTTTCCTGGGGGAACGCCCCCCTGGTAGAGCTCGAAGCCGAACCTCTTCTCCGCCTCGGACCGGTCCAGCCAGCCGGTGGATATGGGGACGTTCTCCATCACCGTCCTGTTGGCGAGAAGCTCTATCTCCTTCAGCTCTTCGCGAGATATCCGCTTGTGGTGGGAGATGTCGAGGCGGGCCCTGTCCTCCGACTTCTGGGCACCCGCCTGCCAGATGTGGCTTCCCAGTACTTTCTTCGCCGAGTCGTGGATGATATGGGCTGCGGTATGGTGTCTTGCGTGGGCGAGCCTGCGCGTCATATCGATCTCGCCCTCGATTGAGTCGCCCGGCACGATCTCGGCGGCGGCCTCTGCCGACTCTTCCTCAGCGATTCTGTGGAGGACGACCGCACCCGCCGACGTGACGTCGACGACCCGAAAGGCCTTCGACCCCTTCCTGATCAGGCCGTGATCTCCTGGCTGGCCGCCCCCTTCGGGGTAGAAGAGGGTCTGATCCAGGATCACGTTCCCGTCGACGACCTCGAGGACCCGGGCCGAAAATTTCCTCTCGAAGGGCCTCTCGTAGAAGATCCGCCGGGTCTCGGGAAAGTCGATCGTCACCCCTTCTCGCTCCTCCTTCTCGGACTTGATGTGGGTGCTCGCCACCCGCGAGTAGAAGTTGTCGGGAAGATCGACCTCCACCCCTGCCTCGGAGGCTGCATCCTTGGCGATCTCGGGCGGGATGCCATGGGAGTCGTAGAGGGAGATCATCTCCGAGAGGGGGATCTTCTCGCCCCTCTTCCCGTAGCCCTCGGCGATCCTCTTCACCAGTCGGCGGCCCTTATCCAGGGTCTCGGCGTACCTCCCCTCCTCCTGGTCGAGGATCTCGACGATGGTCCCGAGCCTCTCCGCGAGGTCGGCGTAGTCGAGCCGAGAGAGCTGCATCGAGACGAGCTCGGATAGGGGGACCTCGATCGAGAGGTCCTTCATCTGCCGCAGGGTCCTCCGGATGACCAGCCTTGCCAGGTAGCCGGCCTTGACGTTGGAGGGGATGATCCCGTCGCCGAGCATGTAGGCGAGACACCGGGTGTGGTCTGAGACGGCGTAGATCCGCTCAATGGGGGTTATTATCTCGTCGAGCTCCTCTGCCGAGATCCCGATGTCCGAGGCGATCCTCGCCCGCAGCTCCCGGAGGCTCGCGTCCTCCAGGTCCACCATCCCCGCCAGCCGGGCG
Organism: Methanocrinis sp.; assembly: GCF_049974945.1. NCBI lineage: Archaea > Methanobacteriati > Methanobacteriota > Methanomicrobia > Methanotrichales > Methanotrichaceae > Methanocrinis > Methanocrinis sp. The sequence goes on from NZ_JBNGCU010000046.1 coordinate 10,093, forward strand.
TTCGCAGCCAAGATGCGAGCCCGCTCTTCGTCGGAGACCGAGGAGTCCAGGCCCGCAAGCTCTGAAATGTGAGCCACGACCTCGGGGAAGATGGCGTCATAGATGGTGGGCGAGCCCTTGCTGGCCCAGACGAACCTCTCCAGGCCGTAGCCGGTATCGACGATGTAGTTCTCCATCTTTGAATACCGCTCGCCCTTGATCTCGTACTCGCCGCGGGGCGAGAGCTTCATGTCCATGAAGACGAGGGTGGCAAGCTCCAGGCCCCCCATCATCACCTCGACGCTGGGGCCGGCGTTTCCGCCCCCCGCCCAGGGAGACTCCTTGTAGGTGACTGCCAGGGGGTCTGCGCCCAAGCCGAGAAGTAGCTCGTCGCAGAGGGCGACCGTCCTCTCCTTCCAGTAGATCTCCCGCTCGGGGGTGTTGAAGACGTGGTGGGCCATCATCTCGAAGGTGGTGAGGTGGCGGCCGCTCCTTCCCACGGAGTCGAGGTCGTCGAGCCTGATGCAGGGCTGGGAGACGGTGAGGGGGTTTGCGGGCGGGGGGACGAGCCCGGAGGTGATGAAGGGCTGGAAGTCGGCGATGGAGGCTATGGTGAGGTAGATGTCGTCTCTCCACCGGGCGATCACAGGGTACCTCTTGATCCGGGTGTGGCCCTTCTCCTCGAAGAAGGAGAGGTAGTGCTCGCGCATCTCGTCCAGCTCGATCTCTCGCTTGAAGACCGGGGAACCGATGAAGGTGTAGGGGTCGCAGGGAGGGTCTCCGCAGGTGGTCCTGGCCGGGTCTCTGGTCCAGAAACGGCCGCCGCACTTCTCGCAGGTCTTGCGGATGAAGCCCTCCTCCTTGAAGAAGTCCAGATTGTAAGCGTCCTCGGGGAACATGTCGATCAAGTCCGATGTAAAGGGAATGGGAGGACGAAAGGCCCGGTTCCCTAAAAGGCTTTCTCAAGGGCTGGTGAAAAATAGGAGGAGCAAAAGAGAGAGGGTGGAGAAGAGAAAGAGGACAAGAGAACGAGGAGACGAGAAAAAGGAGAAGAGAACGAGGGGATCTGATTTTGGCGGATTTCGAGCCGGAGGGAAGACACCCTCGGCATATCTTAAACGAGATCAAGTGGCGGGGCCTGGATATGGAGAAGTGCGAGATCGACGTCCTCCACCGGGGAGCGCCCGGTGACAGGATCACCATCAGGGGGAGCGAGATCTCTCTCGGACGGTCCTTCTTCTCTTTCGGCGAGACGATGATACCCTACCACCGTATTCTCCGAGTCAGGTACGACGGGAGGACGGTCTTTTCGAGGGAAGAGAGATGAGCCCCGAAATCAGGCCCGAACCTCTGGACTTTGATCTCAGCTTCGTCGAGCTTTATGAGCTGGTCATAGCGCCGATCAAGACCAGGCTCATGTTGACCGCCATAGAGCTCTCCGTCTTCGATCTGCTCATCGAGCCAGGATCTTCCGAGGATGTGGCGGAGATCCTCGGCGCCCACCCTGAGAAGACCAGGATCTTCCTCGACGGCCTTGCGGCCTTCGACCTTCTGGAGAAGAGGGGCGGCCTTTATTCGAACTCTTCCCTCGCCGGGACCTTCCTCGTCGAGACGAGCCCCACCTTCGTGGGCAATTTTCTCGCGGAGCAGTGGCGGTATATTGAGCCGGTTTTGGACGATCTTTTGGGTCTGGTCACGAAGGGGCCACAGGAGTTGAAAGGCGGGCTTGAAAGGGAATCAGAAGACGAGACTGCCCGATGGGCCGCGGCCGTCGCCAACTACGAGCGGTCTGGGATCGCCTCCATGGTGGCAGGATTGATGGGGGAGCTCCCGGAGTTTAGGTCCTTCAGGAAGATGCTGGACCTGGGCGGAGGGCCAGGGCTCATCGGGATGGCGGTGGTGGCATCTCATCCGACCATGAGGGGCGTCATCTTCGACCTTCCGCCGGTGGCGAAGCTGGCCGAGAAGTTCATCTCTGAGGCTGGGATGGAGGACCGGATGGAGGTAGTCTCGGGCGACATCTGCTTTGAACCCATCGGCGAAAAATACGACCTCATCCTCGCCTCCGCCTCTCTTTACTCCTGCAAGGGGGATCTCGACTCGGTGATGGAGAAGGTCCACGCCGCCCTCAACTCAGGAGGGGTCTTCGCGAGCCTCCACGAGGGGCTCACCTGCGAGATGACCAAGCCCGAGATTATGAAGCTGGGGTGGCTGCCCGCAGAGCTTC
>NZ_JBNGCU010000046.1:12398-14695 GCF_049974945.1 Methanocrinis sp.
AAGAGCAGGACCACAGTCAAGCCCCAGGAGATGCCCTCAAAGCTCGTGGTCTCCGGACCCTTCCGGATCAGCCGCCATCCCATGTACCTGGGGATGGCCGCCATTCTCCTGGGCGAGGCGGTCCTCCTGGGGTCCTTCGCGACCTTCGCCTTCCCCCTGATCTTCGCGATCCTGATGGAGGCGTTGTTCATCAAAAAGGAGGAGGAGAACCTGGAAAAGGCCCTGGGAAAGGAGTATCTGGACTACAAAAGAAGGGTACGGCGCTGGATATGATCCTGATCCGCGCCGATCGCCCATCGACCTCGACCCGAAGATAAATCGCCGAGAGATGGCAGGCCTCCGCCGGGAGGAAGGGCCATCTCAGAGATCCCGTATTATCCTCTCATCCCGTTGGCTAGGCATCCTCCAGATCGCTCTGATCATCTTGCGGTTCAGGATATTGGGATACGACGTTTTCCTCATCGTCCATCAGGGTGGCGACGTCGCCGGCGTTGTTCCAGATCGGATTGCCCATATTCCAATACAGGTCGGTGGCCGTATCGTTCCCCACGTCGGTATGGACCATCACTCTCGCTCCCGGCTCGATGACGAAGCCCTCCGGGAAGGCGTAGGCATGCTCCTGCTCGTCTTTAAGAGTCCAGCCGGTGAGGTCCTGGGCGGCCTCGCCCAGGTTCGAGATCTCGACCCACTCTTCGACCCAGCTGGCGTTGGTTATCTCCACGCTGTAAGCCTCTTTTGACCCTCCGATTCCGGGGTCCGCTTCCTCTGCACCTGAGAGCCCGACGGCGGTGAAGACCAGCGCCGAGATCAGCACTACATATATCGAACTCATGTCGTCACACCTCTGAGTCTTACTTAATTTCAAAAGATATAAAGTTATCTGAAAATTATTCTTCAGTATTTGGATCTTATAAGATGGCAATAGGTTTTATTTCAGATAGATATATGGGTTTAACTTCTATTATTTTTATGACTATTAATTATAGAATTATGTAACTGTTTTTTCGGGTATGAGAGGGGGAGACGAGGGGACGGGCGGTAAGAGAGGAGGGATGAGTAGAGAGAAGAGGAGTGATGAAAAAAGTGGGGTTCTTGGAACCCCACCAAAATAAGCTACGTACAGAGTCCGTCTCGTCCCTCAGGAGACTTCCGGATAAGATGCCACAACCTCGCCGTTGGCGTCGATGAGGGTCGCCACCTCTTCTTCATCCCATACGAAGTCGTCGCGTCCCCAGTAGAGGTCGCTCTCGGTCTCGTTTCCCTGGCCGGTGTGGACCTTGACCGCCGCCTCCGGCGCGAGGACGAAGCCCTCAGGGAAGGAGTAAGTGTTGTTCTCCCCATCGGTCAGGGTCCAGAAGGTGAAGTCCTGGCTTGCCATCCCGGAGTTTGTGATCTCCACCCACTCCTCCTCGTCCGCGCTGCTCAGACCGGTGATGGTCACCGCATCTTCCGCGCCGGACATGATATCGCCGGGGGTGACATCCTGGGCGGCGGCCAGCCCCAAAAACAGGGACGAGATCAGCAGCACCATCTGCAAAAATCTAGAGTTTTTCATGACTAACCTCCCACTTTTCACCGTTTTTTACGGTTATCTCTCTTTCGCGAATCGATTTAAGCTTTTCTTCCTTTAAAGCCCCCATCAAAAGCTGAGCTTCACCGATGAGCTCGCCCTTATCATGGCCAAAACCGCTTTTGAATGGTGCAGCCCTTCAGTCTGTAAAATGGAGCAAAGATTATATACTGCGATCATAATGCTCGGAGAGCCGTATATCTGGGAATGAAACGGTGATCTACTTGACAAATAGAAGGATTTTCGAAAAGATAGCCATCATGGCTGCGGTTCTCTCTCTGGCGGCCTGCCTGACCGGAGCGATCGCCTCGGAGGAGATGGAGGACGCCATATCAGCCGAAGACGCCTGGAGCATTCTGATGGAGGGAAACGGACGCTTCGTCTCCGGGGATCTCGCCGATAAGGACTTGCCCGAGAGGAGGGCCGAGCTTCTCTCCGGCCAGAGCCCCTTCGTGACGGTGGTGACCTGCTCCGACTCAAGGGTCCCCCCTGAGCTGATCTTCGACCAGGGCCTCGGCGACATATTCGTGATCAGGGTTGCAGGAAACGTCATGGACCCCGTAGTCCTCGGCTCCGTCGAGTACGGCGTCGAGCACCTTCACACGCCGCTCCTGGTGATCCTGGGCCACCAGAGCTGCGGGGCCGTCACCGCCGCCAGCCAGGGCGGGGCTGCTGAGGGGAACATCGGGAGCATCATGACCGAGATCGAGCCCGCCGTCGAGATGGC
>NZ_JBNGCU010000047.1:0-14613 GCF_049974945.1 Methanocrinis sp.
TCGCGCTCTGCTCGGGCGAGGGCTGCCTGGATGTACTCGGAGAACATAGCTGAAGGTCTACTTTGGCTCCGCGCCGATTTATATCCTTTTCCCGGCCCGGCAAAGTTTAAAATAATATCGGAAATATACTACTGCCGGCGGTGATCGCCCCCCCCGGCCCCGGCGATAGCCCGATCGACCCGACGGCCGGATGGCGACCCCCCCCGGAGGCTAAAAGCCGAAGGCCGTCGGGGATCGGAGAAAGTCTTTTACTGAAGGAGAATTATAAGTTCGCTGGCATGAAGACGAAGGAACTGATTCTCCGAGAGATAGAGGTCTTTCCCGAGCCTTATCTCAAGGAGGTCCTCGATTTCGTACGCTTTTTGAAGGACAAATCCTCCAAGAGGGGGATCGAGGAGGCAATTCTGAGCGAGCCCATTCTCGTCGAGGAGTGGCTAGCCCCCGAGGAGGATGAAGCTTGGGAAGATTTGTGAAGGGCGATGTCGTCGTTGTGCCCTTTCCGTTCTCCGATCTCGCCCAGGCCAAGAGGCGTCCTGCCCTGGTGGTTGCAGAGCTTGAAGGAGACGACAGGATCCTCTGTCAAATTACCAGCCGACACTTCAGGGACAGGTACGCGGTGGGGATAAGCGATGCCGACTTCGAAGAGGGGTCGCTCAAGAAAGAGAGCAACGTCAGGCCCAACCGGCTGTTCACCGCAGACAGCAGGATAATAATGTACCGCGCCGGACGTCTCAGAGCTGAAAAGGTCGGCGACGTCGTCGAGACGATAATCGGAATATTGAATAGTTAAAATACTATCTGAAATATATTCCCTGCGGCGAAGACCGCCCCGGCGGCCGTACTCACGGGGCGGTGAGATCAACCGGCTGCCACCTCGACACTCATCCATCCCCGCAGCCCTCCCGCCCGGCGCAGAAGCGCCGGGCGGCGCACTCAAGATAGGCCAGAAGATGGGAGAGCAGAGACCCGATCCCGCATCCCGGATCTGTCGGGCGAAGACGAGAGGGCGGACCGAGCGGCGGCGGTCGCGGTTCTCGAAGGCTTCCGCGCGCGTTTTTCCGTGAGGCGGAGAGAGAGCCGCCACAGATCGGCAGGGGAATCGATTTCATCCGCCAGCTTGCCGACGGAACGAGCGGCATCCACATTATCGAATAGTTAAAATAATCTCTAAAATATACTCCATGCGGCGGAGACCACCCGCGGGCTGGCCTTAGCTGCTGATGGTGATATCCGGCATTCCGCAGGCAGGCTGTGAAAAATTAAGAATTTTTAGCTTAGCATGTTGTGCAGAAAATCAAATCAAATACTCAATTATTGTAAATAATAATTTTATTTGAATATGTTAACACCGCATTAACAATCCAGTTTCTTATAAAAAAGCGCCCATTATATTCTAAGTCTTTATGGCGCTAGCCTGATCCGACCTTAATAATGCGTCGAATGATATCGATTCTCAAAAAATCGATAGCAGGAAAATTGGTGAGCGTTCAAACCGTTAATGCGAAATGCCGGTTAAACAATCAGATGGTTGGCAAACAGCCGCCCCAGTGCCGCGCCGCCGGTGGCATAATTTGATTAGAATAAAAATATGGCCAGGAAATTTGTAGGACGGGGAGGACTCCCGCCCTCACCCTCTTCTCACCGTCTGCTCCCTTCCGGGCCCGAGCGATACGATGGTGATCTTGACCCCCAGAAGCGCCTCGATCCTCTCCACGTAATCCTTGACCGCCTGAGGCAGCGCCTGGTAGGACTTCGCCCCGCTGATCTCCTCGGTCCAGCCTCCGATCTCCTCGTAGAGGGGCTGGCAGCGGGCGAACTCGACGGTGCTCTCCGGCGGGTAATCGAGGACCTCGCCGTCCAGCTCGTAGCCGGTGCAGATCTTGATCGGGTCCAGGCCACCCAGGACGTCGAGCTTGGTTAATGCGATCTCGGTGTAGCCGTTCAGGTACATCGACTTCTTCGCAAGAACCGCGTCAAACCAGCCGCACCTCCGGGGGCGGCCGGTGGTGGTCCCGAATTCTTTGCCTACCTTGGAGAGGTGAGCGCCGACCTCGTCTTCGAGCTCTGTGGGCATCGGCCCCTCGCCGACCCGGGTCATGTAGGCCTTGACGATCCCCACCACGCTATCGACCCTGGCGGGCCCGACGCCCAAGTTCGCACACGCGCTCCCGGCGGTGGTGAAAGACGAGGTGACGAACTTCTGGGTCCCGTGGATGACGTCCAGGAAGGCTCCCTGGGCCCCCTCCGCCAGGACCTTCTTGCCCTCGTCGAGGGCGAGGTTGATCTCGTAGGAGACGTCAGCGACCCTGGAGGCCAGAGCGCGGCCGATCTCCAGGTACTCGCCGATGAGGGCCGGGTCCCGGACCACCGAGGGGTCGCCGCCCAGGTCTGCGATCGCCTTCTCCCGCGCGGGTCCGATCTCATCGAGCTTCGCCTCCAGGAGAGCGGGGTCGGTCAGGTCCTTCATCTGGACCTCGTCCCGGCTGAACTTGTCGATGTAGGCGTAGCCGATCCCCCTCTTCGTCGTCCCGATCTTCTCCTTTCTCCCCTGCTCCCGCAGCTCGTCGAGGGCGATGTGGTAGGGCATGATGATGGAGGTCTTGGCGTCGATCCCCAGGTCGACTTTAATGCCCTCGGCCTCCAGCGCCTCGATCTCGCTCATGAGGACCTTGGGGTTGAGGACGACCCCGGGACCGATGAGAAGCCTCGCCCCGAAGACGACGCCGCTGGGGGTGAGGTGGAGCTTGTAGGTCTTATCCCCGACGATGACGGTGTGGCCCGCGTTGTCCCCGCCCTGGAACCGGACCACTATATCGTAATTCTCAGCCAGGAGATCGACCACCTTCCCCTTCCCTTCGTCCCCGAACTGAGAGCCTGTGAGTATGGTGAACATGATCTGCCCCTGAAGTTGCATTGTAGATAACCGTTCCCCTGACCGGCGATCCGGCTGACCCGAACCCTACACCTTCAGCCTTTCGAGGATGTGAGCCGCGATCATCTCGCCCGCATCGATCCCCCAGGCTTGGAATACTCCTCGGCCCGAGGGGGTCCCGTTCACCTCCAAAACCGCGAGCCCCTCGACCGTCTCGATCAGGTCGACCCCGCTGTAGACCGTCCCCACCGCCCCGTTAGCCCTCAGGGCCAGATCTTCCATCTCATCCCTTAGGGGGCACCTCTCGGGCGCGCCCCCCTGGGAGAGGTTGCTGATCCAGCTTCCCTGAGGTGCGACCCTGTAGATAGCTCCGGCCACCCTCTCTCCAACCACGAAGACCCTGATGTCCCGAGGCGTCGGCGCCGTCGATTCGAGAAACTCCTGGAGGTAGACGACCCCGCTTTTGGCGAGGATTTCTTGAAGAGGGCCCGGGTCGTCGGAGGTCAGGAGGAGAAGGTCCCGGCCCTTGTAGCCGAAGAGGGGCTTAGAGACCGCTCGGCCGTGCTCGGCGACGAACTCGGCGGCGGCAGAGAGGCTCGTGGTCACCAGGGTCCTGGGATGAGGTATCTCGGCCTGGTGGAGGGCGATGGAGGTGGCGAACTTGTTTGCCGCCCTCGATATCGCCGAGGGGGGGTTTACGATTGATAGGCCCAGCTCCTGGAGGGCGGAGAGGGCCTCGAACCGGAAGGCCACGTCGGCGGAGCCGCTCCTCCCCAGGTCCCTTACCACCAGGCCGTCGAGCTCCAGAAGATCGGTCCCATCTCCTCGCAGGCGGAGGTCGGGCCCGATTCTGGCGGCGAGCGAAGAGAAGTTCAGATAGACCGACTCTGCTCCCTGTCTCGAAAAGCCGTCTCTGATCGCCCTCGCAGTCCAGTCCTCGGGATCGGTGACCACAATTCCAAAGCGCATGAGGGGGTGGAGTCGGCCCGGCTATATCGGGCTATCGGCCTACTATTATGGGGAGGCCCTCTCGGTGCCACTGCCTGATCCCGCCGACCATGTTGACTAGGTCTTCAAAGCCGAGCTCCTCCATCATATCCGCCGCGTTCCTCGACCTGATCCCCACCAGGCAGTAGACCAGGTAGGTCTTCTCTCGATCGAGCCTCTCCAGCTCCGCCTCGAAGCCGGGCGAGTGGTAGTCGATGTTCACCGAGCCCTCGATCCTGCCCATCTCATACTCCCGCGGGGTCCGCACGTCCAGGATCACGAAGTCGGGATCGACCGCCCTCTCCCGGATCAGGAGGCTCGACCCTCTAGGGTCGAGGTCTCGAATCGAAGGTTTCAGAGGAGATGCCATTCAAGTAGCTCCAAGAGGAGAAGGCATCGTCCGATACTTGAAACCTTTTATCAAAATTTCAACTTCGCCCCGAAGATCGGGAATGAGCATAAGAAGTCGAAGATCGGTTGACGGAAAGCGGATGGAGGGTCGTGGTGAAGGAGCTCACCACGTCCGACCAGTCCCGTTCTCAAAAACTAGTTGGACGCTATCTTCTGAGGCTTACTCGTCCTCGGTATCTTCGACGACCGCGTCGCCCTCGACGACCTCGCCATTCTCAGTCTCGTCCTCGGTATCTTCGACGGCCGTGTCATCCTCGACGACCTCGCCATCCTCAGTCTCGTCCTCGGTATCTTCGACGACTGCGTTGTCCTCGACGACCTCGGTCTCCTCCTCGGCGAGCTCGAGGCGGTACTCCTGGGATCCCTGAAGGGTCACGGCCGCGATGCATCCGCTCTCGTCCATTATGGGGGTGCCGAAGACCTCGACCGAATCGCCGACGGAGACGTTCTCGTCGAAGGTTCCCCAGGGACCGGGGGTCGCCTGGAAGACGGTGACGTTGACGATCTCGCTGCAGAAGTTGTTCTCCTCATCGGAGGCCACCTCGACGGCCCAGAAGGTGGGAGCGCCGGGCATCTCGCCCACGAACAGCTCCGTCGCAACTCCGGTGAACTCGACCGTGGCGACCTCGTCTGCGATCTCCTCTTCGCTCATTCCATCTGCCAGTCCCATTCCCGCGGAGAGCAGGAAGACTGCCAATAACATTATCAGGCTTTTATACATTGCTGATTTTCCTCCCTGCGATGGTAGACTGCATCTCCAGTATAAAGATTTAATCTCTGTTTTATTCGACGAAGCGTTAAAATATCGGGTTAGGACCGTGCCGTACTGATGATGAACTCCTGAAGTAACAAGTCTTATGATATCGGAGAGGGGATAGGAGATACAGGCGGTGAGAGATGACCCGAAGATGCATTGATCTGGGGGAGCGGGGGCTGGTGGGAAGGATCACCGAGATCCTGGAGATCGGGGAGAGAGACGACTGCGCCCTGGCGGAGGACGGCGAGAGATATCTGGTCTGGACGACGGACATGCTCCACCGGAGGGCCGACTTTCCCGGGATCGCGACCCCCTGGCAGATCGGTTGGATGACCGTCGCGGTGAACTTAAGCGACGTGGCGGCGATGGGGGCCGTCCCTCTCGGCCTGCTGGTGGCCGCTGGAATCCCGCCGCAGACGGAGGTCTCCTTCGTCGAGGAGATCTTTCGAGGGATGAAGGGCTGCGCCTCTCGATTTGGGACGCGGGTCCTGGGCGGCGACATCGACTCTCACGACGAGCTGACCCTGGTGGGGACCGCCCTGGGCCGGGTCGAGAAGGAGCTCGTCCTCCGCCGGATGGGCGCAGTGCCCGGAGATCTCCTCTGCACGTCGGGGACCCTGGGGTCGGCGGGCGCTGGCCTCAGGGTCGCCCTGGCGGCGGAGGAGGGGGGGGAGGGGATCGGAGATCCCGGCCTCCGAGCCCTGACCAGGAGGCTTCTTGAGCCGAGCCCCAGGGTGAGAGAGGGGCGGGCCCTCGCCCTCTCACGGTCCGTCACCTCCATGATGGACAACAGCGACGGCCTCGCCCTATCCCTCTTCGACCTCTCGGAGGCGAGCGGCGTCGGCTTTCTGGTCCGGGAGGACGAGATCCCGGTCGATCCCCTGGTCGGCAGGGTGGCCGAGGATGATGACGACGCCCTCGACCTCGCCCTCACCGCCGGAGGCGACTTCGAGCTGGTCTTCACCGTGAGGCCGGAGAGGATCGATGAGGCGAGGCAGGCCTGCGAACTCACCGTCATAGGAGAAGTTCTGGAGGAGAGGGTGATGGTGATCGAGTCCGATGCGGAAATAAGGGCGCTGGAGCCGCGGGGCTACCAGCACATGATGAGGCTTTGAAGTCTGAAGCCCTGAAGAGCGACGCCAGCGGAGAAGCCCTTCGGCTCCGAAGGGCCGGTCATCGGTAGGGCTTCCGACCTTCGCAGAAGTAGGGGCTTCGAAGGAGGGTGGCCCGCTCGATCAGCCTCTTCGTCTCCTCTCGATCGGCGGAGTTGAGGTCGACCAGGTTGTCGTTTCGGAGGAGGCAGGGCTTCAGCTTTCCGTCGGAGGTGACCCGGAGCCGGCTGCAGTTCGCGCAGAACTCGGTGTTGTCGATCGGCCTGACCACCTCCACCTCGGCGCCGTCGATGAAGTACTTCCGCCTCCGGTGAAGATCTCGCGTGACGATCCTCTCCGCCCGGCCCTCAAGCACCTCCTCGATCCGGGAGAGGTCCCCGCCGATGCCGCGACCCTGGAGGTCCAGAAGCTCGATCAGCTGGAGGATGACCCCTCGATCCCTGGCATAGTTCACCATATCCCAGACCTCTCCCTCATTCTCCTTCAGGACCACCATGTTCACCTTGACCGGAACGAGCCCCGCCTCGACGGCGGCCTCTATCCCCTCCAAGACTCTGTGATGGTCGGCCTCGGTCCCACCGGTGATCTGGGAGTAGACCAGGGGGTCGAGGGAGTCGAGGCTGACGTTGACCCTGTCCAGGCCCGCCTCGGCCAGAGATTGAGCCCTCCCGACGAGGTGAGTCCCGTTGGTGGTGAGAGAGATCTCCAGGTTTTCAGGCAGCCTCTCCAGTATCGATTCGAGGTCGGCCCGCATCAGCGGCTCGCCTCCGGTGAGCTTTATCCGTTTCACGCCGAGGTCGACCCCGGCCCAGATCACGTTCACGATCTCGTCATCAGATATCTCGCGCCGTCCGGAAAGGCCCGTCTCCTCGCCCTCGCGGTGGCAGTAGAGGCAGCTCAGATTGCACCGGGAGGTGATCGCTATCCTCAGGCCTGTCACCTTCCGGCCGAAGGGGTCTGCCAGAGTCATCGGGCGCATATCGAGGCTGATAGTATTTAGAGCTTGGATACGAGGGCCCTGATATGAGAAGGCTTATCATCTCGTAAACCTTCGATGCCCAACATGGTTGACGATACGTGCCTGACGGGGCTCGTGCTGATCGCATACCTCTTGGCCATGATGGCCGTCGGGGCCAAAGCTGCGAGCCGCTCGGGCGGCCTGGAGAGCTTCTTTCTTGCCGGAAGGGGCCTGAGACCGGCCCTCCTCACCGCCACCCTCACCGCCACCATCCTGGGGGCCTCCTCCACCCTGGGGATGGCCGGCCTCGGCTTCAGCGAGGGGATGACGGGAGCCTGGTGGCTCATATCCGGGACGTCAGGCCTCCTCATCCTATCGTTCTTCCTGGCTGAGAGGGTGAGGGCCGCGGGCTGCTACACACTCCCGGAGCTGATGGGCGAAGAGTACGACCAGCGGGTCAGGCTCGCAGCCTCGGCCCTCATCCTCGTCTCCTGGATCGGGGTCGTGGCGGCCCAGATCGTCGCCTCGGGAAAGCTTCTGGCCGTCCTCTTCGGCCCCGGCCAGGAGGTCTTCATGATCGCCTCGGCCGCCGTCTTCGTCGCCTACACCGCTCTCGGCGGCCAGAGGTCGATCGTGAAGACCGACGCGCTGCAGCTTTTGATCCTCCTGGCCGGGCTCGCCGTCGTCTCGGCTAGGGCCTTCTCCCTCGTCGGCCCCGAGATCCTGGCGGAGGCGAGCTTTCCGACCTCTGCTGCCAGGGGCGGGACCGACGTCCTGGGCCTCGTTCTGGTGGTGGGGTCGACCTATCTCGCGGGTCCGGACATCTACTCCCGGCTCCTCTCGGCCGAGAGGCCCAGGACGGCGAGGCTCTCCGCCCTGGCCGCAGCCCTCCTCCTCCTCCCCCTCGCCTTCGTCATAACCGGGCTTGGGATCGCCGCCCGGCACCTCTTTCCCGGGATCGGCCCCGAGGAGGCCCTCCCCGTCCTCATGGCCGAGATCCTCTCGCCCGCCGGAGAGGGGCTCGTCGCCGCAGCCCTCCTCTCTGCCCTCATCTCCTCGGCGGACACCACCCTCCTCACGGCGACATCGATCTTCGCCCTCGACCTCTACAGGGCCAGGAGACCCGGGGCGGGAGAGAGGGAGATGATGGGGATCTCAAGGGGCGGGACGGTGCTGATAGGAGGCCTCGCCCTCCTCTCTGCCCTCCGCCTGCCCGAGATCACGGCATCCCTCCTCTCGGCCTACACCGTCTTCGCGGGAGGGCTGATCGTCCCCCTTCTGGCGGGGTTCTGGAGAGAGCAGCTCCGGCTCACCCCCGAGGGTGCCCTCGCCGCCCTCCTGGGTGGAGGCGGGGCCGCTCTCCTCTTCGGCGAGAGATGGCCCCTTCTGGGGATGGTGGTGAGCGGAGTCCTCCTATTTTCGGTGAGCAGGCTTCTCCCTCAGTCCAGAAGGCTCATCAGAGGATAGTTCATTTCGGGGTCGTACTCGAGCTTCGCCCTCACCCTCGCCCCCTCATAATCGATCTCCACCTCGGCTCTGATCATCTTTCCCGCCAGCTCGCCGTACCCGAAAAAGTTTCTCGCCAGCATATCCCGGTCGATCTCCACCGAGACGGATCGCACGTGAGGCTGCAGGGAGATGCTCTCTCTCATCGCCGTCTCCAAGCTCTCCGCCGTCTCCGTCGATACCGGCGAGCCCACGAACTGGTGGTAGATCGCCCCCAGCTTTATCCCCGCCTCGAAGGCGGCAGTCTCCCTCTTCGTCGGCATATCTCGATCACCAATGGTGAGGTGAGATATCCGGCCAGGGCTAAAAATACGATCCCCGCCGATAGGCGAAGATCTCCCTGGTGCCAGGCCGCCGCGGCGGCCGCCCCCACCGCCAGAACCGGGGGCACGAACCTCGGGTCTCTGAGCTTGGGATACGGGATCGTGCTGATCATCAAAAAAGACATCGAGACCATCAGAAAGGCCGTGAGCAGAGGGCCGTCCAGAAAGATGCTGGCGGCAACGAAGGCCCCCGCCCCGGGGATGGGCATACCCTGAAACTCGCCGTTCTTCTTTGCCGTCACGTTGAACCGGGCGAGCCGGAGGATCCCGCAGGCAAGGTAAAATGGGCCCAAGATCGAAAAAGCAGATCCGAAACCAGAACCGAAGGCCGACCAGGCCAGATAGGCCGGAGCCGCCCCGAAGGATACGACGTCCGCCAGGGAGTCGATCTGGACCCCCAGAGGTCCGTCTCCCAGCCTCCGGGCGAGAAGGCCGTCCAGGCCGTCGGCGGCCATGGCCAGGAGGATCAGCGCCGCCGACGCGGCAAGCCTCCCCTCCGCCGCAGCGAGGATGGAGCCGAAGCCGAGAGAAGCGTTGAGTATGGATGCCCCGTCGGGGAGCCGGACGAGCCCTATGATGCCGGTCATCTCTCCTTCACCGCAACCACCGTCTCTCCGGCTCGCACCTCGTCTCCTTCCGCCACCCTGAGGCCGTAGCTGGGAGGGACGGAAAACTCCACCCTGCTCCCAAACCTGATCATACCTATCCTCTGCCCCCCCTCCACGAACTCGCCGGGCCGGACGTAGCAGACGATCCTCCTCACCAGAACCCCGGTGATCTGGGTCATCCGGACCATCCCCTCAGGGGTGTCGAGGACTATCAGGTTCCGCTCGTTCTTCGACGCCGACCGAAAGAAGGCGGGCCGGTGGCCTCCGTCCGAGTGCTCGATCCTGGCCACCCTCCCCTCCAGAGGAGACCTGTTGACGTGGACGTTGAAAGGGTTCATGAATATGGCCACCTTCTCAGAGGACGCCTCCACCACCAGTCCGTCGGCGGGAGAGATCATCCCCTCGCCCTGGGGAACCCGTTCGGGGTCCCGATGAAAGAAGACCATGAAGGCCGAGAGGACGAGGGCCGCCCCCGATAGCAGCTCCATCCCGAGGCCCAAAAAGAGGACCGCGGCCAGGAGGGGCCCTCCCACCCAGGGGCCGGAGCTTCTCGCAAGCTTCAGGCCGGCTCACCTCCGCCCCGTCTCAGATCGGTGGCCAGCTCGTCGATCATCTCTAGAAGCTCCGGCAGGAGCATGAAGACGACGTAGGCTATGGCGAAGAGGGCGACGGCAGACCCGGCTTTGGCGATGACGTGGTGGGCGAGGTAAAAGCTGCTCTCTCCAAACCACTCCTCCCCGTAGGCCATCACCACGAAGATGTTTCGGAAGAGGTTCAGGGCGTATATCACCGGGACGGAGGCGAGGAGGGCCGCCACCTTTCTTTTGAGGGGTGCCCGGACCGAGAGGACCACTCCTGCGAAGAGGGCCATGCTCTCGATGGCGGTGCAGGGGAGGATGATCTGGACGGAGTGGCCGTAAAGGGTGATGAAGCCTCCGCCGGTCGCGATCGCCGGAACGCCGAAGGAGTTCAGGAGGGCGAGGGTGAGCTCGGCGGTCCCGCCGATCAGCCATTCCCTGAGGGGCGCGATCTCGGCGAAGGGGAAGTAGGCGAAGCCGCCTATCGCCACCGCCGATCCTGCCCAGTAGCAGGAGCGAGAGTGGCATCTCCTGGCGAGGATGATCCAGGAGAGGTAGAAGGAGAAGAGGGCCACCGCCAGGGTGAGGCCGACGTTGAAATGGTCGCCGATGGCCAGGTAATGGGCAGGCTGTTTCAGCCAGTGGACCCCGAAGAGCGCCCAGCCCAGGCCCGAAAGGGCCCGCCGACCCGAGAGGGCCGAGGCCAGAAGGAGGAGAAGGGCGATCCAGAGGATGTTGGCGGCCAGCCAGCTGATGATCATCGCGGATAGAAAATCCACAGGTTTATTTAGCATTATCTACCAAACGGGGAATCTGATACGCTTCGGCCCTTTTGACCGGCCGATGGCGTCCAGTGGGAGTGGTTAGACTTATGGACGCAGATAGATGGAGACCGATCTTGGTGATCGGCCTTTTGCTCGTCCTGACGGCGGCATCCTCATCGGCTGAGCAGGAGATCTCAACAGATCTCGTCGGGTCGATGGATGCGGCCTTTGATCTGATTATCGAGGACGAGCCCGGAGAGGATATGCCCGTGATCGTGATCTTCGAAGACGGGGCGAGAAGAGATCTTGAGGGGCTGAGGGTGACGCGCACCTATTCCATCATAAACGGGGTCAGCGGATATGCCAGCAGGTCGGCCCTTCGGGAGCTGGCCGACGACCCGGCTGTTTTGGGGGTTTACCCCGACGGATCTGTGACCGTGGCCCAGCCCGATAACCTCACCGCCGGCGAGGAGACCTTCTGCGCCGCGGACAGAGTGAACGCGAGGCCCCTGTGGGACCGGGGGATAAACGGCTCCGGTGTGCTGGTGGCGGTGCTGGACTCGGGGATCGACGAGAACCACCCTGACCTGGCCGGCAAGGTGGTGGGGGAGATCAACTTCGTCGACTCTGAGAGGACGACCGACGACCTCCTCGGCCACGGGACCGCCGTGGCCGGGCTCATTGCGGGCTCGGGGACCGCCTCCGGCGGAGAGTACGTGGGGGTGGCTCCCGGGGCCGGGCTTCTGAACGTGAGGGTCATCGACAGCCAGGGCTCGGGCGCGATCTCCGATATCATAGCCGGGATCGACTGGGCAGTCGAGAACGGCGCCGACGTCCTGACCATGAGCCTCGGAGGGCTCAACCTCGGCGAGAGCAACCCCCCCATATCGATGGCTGCAGACAACGCCATGGACGCGGGGACCGTCGTCTGCGTGGCCGCGGGAAACCTGGACGAGAGGCTTCTCTTATTGATGCTCGTCGCCTCCTCGGTCTGTCTCGGATGCGTCGAGTCTCCCGGGGACGGGGTCAAGGTGATCACCGTGGGGGCGACCGACTGCGACGACCGGATCGCCGCCTTCAGCGGGTCGGGCCCCCTCCGGGACGGCAGGAACAAACCGACCCTGGTGGCCCCGGGGGTGAACGTCGTCTCGACGGTGCCCACGACCGTCGAGATCGAGGGGAAGATCGACAACTATTACGCTGCGGCCTCGGGGACGAGCCTCTCGACCCCGGTGGTGGCGGGGGTCGCGGCGCTGCTGATCCAGGCGGAGCCGGACCTCACCCCCGCGGGGGTTAAGGCGGCCCTGACCAGGGGCGCCGTGAAGCTGAATAACAGCCAGAACGAGGAGTATGAGGCCTACTACCAGGGGGCGGGCCTCCTGGACGCGGAGAGATCTTTCGATCTTCTTGACGAGGGTCGGCTCTGCAGCGCCCTTCCGGACCGCTGGTCTGCGGGCAGGTGGGTCTACGGAGACTTCTGGATAACCGGAGAGGAAACCGTATACGGGAGCCTCGATACCGGTGCCGATCGGTTCCAGAAGAAGATGTACGCCCTCGCACCCGGGGACGTGGATTGGAACTCCCGGTTACTCTTCTTCACCGACCGGGGGCTCTCGAACGTCACCACCACGGCATCGGGTCCAACTGCCGGATGGATTGAGATCCAGCCCCTGCCCGGAGAGATCCCGGCCAACGGCCAGAGGGTCTTCGGGGTGGCGGTCAGCGTGCCGGAGGGCGCCGAGCCCGGCCGGTACGGCGGCTCGATCGACGTATCCGAGAACGGGAGCGGGATCCTCACCATCCCCACAACGATCGAGGTGGCAGAGCCGATGGAGATGACGGAAGGGCGGGGCTCGGCCGTGGGGTCGCTCGCTGAGGGCGAATGGGACTACCGCTACGTCGACGTTCCGACCAGCACCGACGAGCTGAAGTGCTCCTTATCGTGGGAGGGCGAGCACGACCTGGACCTCTTCCTCCTCTCTCCCACCAGCGAGTACCAGCCCGCCAGCCAGGATGGAACGGTGGAGACGGTCTCGGTGAAGACCCCTCCTACGGGCAAGTGGCTGGTGGCGACCCACGCGAGGAATATAACTGGAGAGGCCGATTACGTCATTGAGGTGGAGAGGACACTGCTCGCGAGCACGCCCAAAAGGTGGTCCGTCGGCTTGGCGGGTCCGGGCGAGACGAAGGAGGCCGCCTTCAGCCTCAGAAACGGCGGTCCGGCCCTCGCCAACGTCACCTATGTGGGGATGATGGAGAAGGTCGAGAAGGAGGTCTGGACCGACTCGATCGGGGACAAGGTGATCTGGGCGGTGCCGATAGAGGTTCCGGCGAACGTCACCCGGCTCGGGGTGAGGCTCAGCTGGGACGATCCCGAGAGCGACCTCGCCCTCCTCCTCTTCAACGAGAACGGAAGGCCGGTGGACGTCTCCTACGGGGGAGAGGTCGCGGAGGTGGTGGGGGCCACCAGCCCCGCTCCTGGAGTCTGGAGCGCGATAGTATACGGGTATCACGTGACCACGAAGGCGAGAGAGCCCTTCGAGCTGGAGGCGACCTTCTACGTCCAGGAGAGCTGGTCGTGGGTCTCGGCGACGGGGCCCGAGCGGCTCGACTCCGGGACTGAAGGTACGGTCAACGCTGCGGTCACCGTACCCTCCAACGCATCGAGCAGAGGGCTGGAGGGGTACATCCAGGTCCGGTCCGACGAGGATCGGTTCACCATCCCCGTCAGCCTCACCGTGGCGGGGGCGTCCCTCACCGGAGAGAGCACGACGGAGCTGATCGACGAAGACGGAGACGGCCTCTACGAGGAGCTCTGTGTCGGGGTGGGGATCGACGTCACCGCCCCCGGCGAGTATCGGGTCGAGGGGAGCCTCCTGGACGGGAACGGCTCTGCGATAGGCTGGCTCGGCAGCACGGAGCAGCTCTCCGACGACGGGTCGATAGAGATCTGCGTCAAGGGGAGCGATATCCAGAGCAGGGGCAGATGCGGCCCTCTGCGCCTTGAGAACCTCTTCCTCTACAGCGGCGAGGGGGATATCGTCGATCGGTACGAGGGGAACATAACCATCCTGAAGTGTCCCGAGGACTTCCAGCCCCAATCGGCCCGGTTCACCGGCGAGTTCTCCGATCTGACGCGCAACTCGACTGCTGAAGGTGGGGAGAAGCCCGACTCGATCGTCATCGGGGTCGAGGTCGCCGTCCAGATCCCGGGATCTTACCAGGTTGCAGGAAGGCTCGTCGACGACGACGGATTTGAGATCGAGAGGAGGGAGGTGGCCACCTCCCTGGACGAGGGTGCCCAGATGGTATATCTCTCCTTCAACCCCATCAAGTTCATCATGAAGCAGACCCCCTCCCGGCTCCACCTGACCGACCTCACCCTAAGCAAGGATGGGGAGGTGATCGAGCTGAGGGAGGAGGCCTTCTCGACGGAGGGGTACAGTCCCGGGGATTTCACCACAGCAAAGAGGCCCTACGTCATATCCTCTCCTGCGGCGAGGTGAAGGGGGGTGGGGCGGGAGATGCGATCGGCGGTCTCCTTTGAGGTGGGGCCGGTCTGTCCCGCCATTCTTCACCATCTATCCCCCCTTTTCTCACTCCTTTTCAATCCCCTTCTCTCCACCTTCTCTGAGGATCTGCAACGACCTGATAAATAATTTCAGTACAGCATGGATAATACTTTAGGACTTACGCAGTTGACGGAAGATTTTTAGATGATTCGGTCCATCCAAATA
>NZ_JBNGCU010000048.1:0-14289 GCF_049974945.1 Methanocrinis sp.
CCTCGTCGGCGAGGACGTGGTCGAGCCCCACCGACTGGCCCGGGAACTTGGCGCTATTTCCCCAGACCTTGGCGTATCGGAAGAGCCTCACGAAGTCCCGGTGAAGGTGCTCGCAGACGGTCCGGACGGTGGAGTCCTCCAGGATCACGAGAGGATCTTTCATGTCTGCCTTGTCCCGCTGGGGCTTGAGGTATATCCTGATGAAGCCGAGGGTCTCGTATATCAGCTCTTTCAGCTCCTCGACGCCGGTCTCCTTCTCGACGGAGAGGGGTATGAAGTCGCGGCCGATCGTCCTCTTTATCTCCTCCCGGACGTCGTCGTACTCGAGATCGATCTTGTTGATCACGGCGACTTGGGGGACGTAGATTCTGTTTCCTGCGAGAAAGTCGACCAGGGTCTCGGTATCGATATCCTCCCTGATGGTCACGATCCCGTTGACTATCCCGTAGGCTCGCAGTATCTCGGCGATCTCGACCTCGGTCATCTTGGTGAGGTTGACGGTATTTCGGACGATTATGCCGCCCTTATCCGAGGAGCTGAGGGTGATGTCTGGGGGGACCTGATCGAGCCTGATCCCTGCGTCGTAGAGCTCCCGCTCCAGGACGTCGAGGCGAAAGTTGTAGACGTCCCCCATCAGAAGAATGATGTCTGCGGCCCTCGCTGCGGTGATCACCTCCCTGCCCCTGCCCTTGCCCCGAGAGGCTCCTTTTATTATGCCGGGCATGTCCAGGATCTGGATCTTGGCGCCCTTGTAGTCCATCACCCCGGGGATCACCTCCAGGGTCGTGAACTGGTAGGCTCCCACCTCGGCGTCGCTTCCCGTGAGCCTGTTCAAGAGGCTCGACTTTCCGACGGAGGGGTAGCCCACCAGGGCGACGGTGGCGTCGCCCGACTTCTTGACGTAGTAGCCCTTGCCGCCGCCGGCACCCTTGACCCTCTGCAGCTCCTGCTGAGCTTTCAGCTTCGCTATCTTGGCCCTGAGCTTTCCTATGTGATGCTCTGTAGCCTTGTTCTTCTGGGTGTTGAAGATCTCCTCTTCTATCGCCTGGATCTGCTCATCGATCGTCGCCATCTATAACCTGCCTTAAAACGGCCCCGGCCAGCTTCTCCGCCTTTCACCGCCGGGAAACGCCTTTCTCAGCCCGGTGGGGGCGCTTACATATTAATGGTTTGGTTTCGATGGGCGAGGGTCCGGGTCCGCTAAAGGGGCTTTATGCCGATGAAGTCCAATGCTCCTTTGGCCAGACCGACAAATGGGACCAACTGGGAAGTCAAGAACTTTGCCAAGACTTCGATGTTGAAAGGCCAGACGGGGTAACCCTCATTTTGGCTCTGATGCTGCTGATATCTGAGACGCATCAGAGCCAGCTGCTTCTCAATCATCAACACATCTTCATCTCGCATGCTGTCCATGTGATCTATCATCTCGAGCTCCAGGCGACCAATCTTCTCCCCCAACCTCTCCAGTCGTATCCAAGCTGCATCCCTCTGAGCTATCATCTCCACGTGAATGCTCCAGAGAGGCAGAAAGAAGCTTACAAATGCCGATGCGATCGGGATTATGAGCAGTGCCGAATGGAGGGGAACGTAAGAATGGCCATACCCGGTGTGCTGACCGAGAATGACCCATCCCCCAAGATAGATCGCAGGTATCGAAATTATCAAGGCATGCCAGAGGCAAAGGTTTCCCAAGGGCTCGAAACCGCCACAGCCGTCGGGATGGTTTGGGCGGGGTCTCAGCTCTAAATCCTTCCCCAGCCTCCAAACTTTGAAGCCCGTGACCAGCATCCTCCAGGCCATGAGCCCGATGATGAAGCCGATGAAAGACTCTAGAATTGGCCCCAATACAAATAGGTAGAAGGAGCGCAAGATCTCCGGCGTCAAAGGCTCTGATCCAAAGACGACCTCCAGATAAACAGATCGCGGTTGGGCGATGAAGGCCCCCAGCCCACCTGTAATATAAGGAAACCTCACAAACCCCAGGAAGGCGAAGAAGATTGCCACAAACCACTGCCTTGGGCTGTTGAGCATCCTCTCAAAGTCTCGTATGAACTCCAGATATAGGTCCTCGGGGGCGGGGGCGGGAACGGATCTCGATGAAGAAGTCGCCGGCTGAGCCACTTCACCATCAATCTTTTCGCTATCATGGGAGACGGCGATCATGTCGCGGTTTAAGAGGGCGCACAAAGCATCCGGAATACATCCCATCAAAAGATTGAAGGCGATTAGGCTCAGGGCTGCGGCAACCATCCCTGAGATGAACATCGGATCAGCCAAGGATCTGATGGCCGCGATGGCGATCACAAGAAAAGGAAGACCTGGCAATATCCGGAAGATTCGGCGAAATATCCGGTTCCGAGCCCATCGGAATTTTTCAAGATTTTGAATGATAATTTTGATGGTTGGCGAATTATTCATTAAAGATTTTAAATTTTCGGATGACATCGATACCATTCTTCCATCCTTTTTCCTGGGTTGCTTCGGCAACAGATTGAATACAGATATGTAGTCGCTGCAATATAAAAATTTTGGTTGTCAGCGATGGTCTTTGAAGATCTCGCCGATTTTAGCAGACCTAATTGGCAGGCCCTGCAGCAACCATAACTATAAATACCGGCCTTCGGAGATCTGCACCGATCTGGGGTATACTATGAAGTGGCAAGGAAACTCAAAAAGGAAGTTCACCGGCGGAAGGCTGATCTCGAATCGTGGAAAGCGCAAGTACGAGCTGGGCAGAGAGGCAGGTGAGCCGAACGTCGACACCACCAGAAAGAAGCAGATAAGGACCAGGGGCGGCAACACCAAGATCAGGCTCCTGCGGTGTGACACGGCCCACGTCGCCGATCCCAAGACGGGAAAGTCCAAGACCGCAAAGATCGAGAGCGTGACGGACAACAGCGCAAATCTGAACTACATCAGGAGAAACATAATCACCAAGGGCGCCATCATCAAGACCGAGCTTGGAGAGGCCCGGGTCACCAGCAGGCCAGGCCAGGACGGTATCGTGAACGCGATCCTCGTTGCCGAGTGATCGGAGACAGCCGATCTGACCTCTTTTATGTACCTGATCTTCAGGTGCGGCGGGTGCGGACGCCACCTCTACGCCGAGGAGGGCGCCGCCACCAGGACCTGTCCTTGCGGGACGCGGGTTCGCCTCGACAAGGTAAAAGTCATCTCTAAGGCCGAAGATGAGAGGGCGGCGGGGGACCTGGTGAGGGCCCTCCAGATGGGGGGGCGGGAGATGACCGGCTTTTCGCCTGCGGGCTGATCCATCTTCTCGAAGAAGAACGTTCAACTGAGCAATCTGAAGGAAGCTCGACTTTGCCGTTTTATCTCCTCCGGCCGTATTCAATAAGTTTATAAACTACAGGAGCGACGGCCAATCTGGGGTGATAGATTGCCGAAAGGGAAGTTTGAATTAAAAACCATGACCGTGATAGCCGTCGCCATGATGGTCTTTGGACCCTTGGCCACAGCAACATTCTGGAGTCCGGGGACCTACGGCCTCGGATCCGGCTCTGTCTCTTGGCCCTCGAAGGACGCTCGCTCGGCTGGAGAGGTTGTAACTCTGGGCGCAGCCGAAGGCCAGGCGAACTCGCAGGAGACGGCCGCGGAGGCGGTGCAGCTCGGACGTGGCGGTCAGACGGTCACGGAGGAGCCGAACGCAACGGCGATCCAGCTCGGAAACGGCACCCAGTCGGTCTCTCAAGGGGCCACCACCGGTCCCGTACAGCTGAGCGGCTACTACGATAACATGGGAAGCTATAGGAACGTGCTCTATCCGTCCGTCATGCTCGGCGGCACCTTCAGCAGCTCCGGCGGCGGAGGATGTGGCAGCTGCGGCTGATCTACCGACGAGAGATAGAATCTTCTATTTTTTTCAGGTCACATCCACCGGTAGTGGGCGAGGACCTCGGGACGGAGGTCGCGGAGGAGGCTGTTTTCGACGTAGCCGAAGAATAGACATCCTTCGCAATCCCGGACGATCTTCTTCCGCCTCTCCGCCGAGGACTTCCAGACCCTGGCCAGGCCCTGAGAAACGTGGCCTAGAGGCTCTTTGTGGACTCTGCAGGTCTGGACCGTCCCGTCGGAGGCGACGGAGAGGACGATCTGGGGAGCGTGGCACCTGAAGTCGAGATTTCGGTCCCGGACCATCCCGAGGTAGGTGAGGGAGTTGATGATCGGTCGACCCTCTCTCTTCATCTCGATGAGCCTGTTGACCGCCCTCCTGTACTCGGGAAGGTCTGAGTCTCCGACCCCCATATCTTTCCAGACCTCCCCTTCGACCGCCGGGGTCTGGTGGAGGGGCTCAAAGGAGATGAGGGTCCCCAGCTCCTCGGCGAGGCTGACGAGGTCTTCGAGCTCGGAGAGGTTCTTTCGGCTGATGACGCAGTTCATCAGGACCGAATGGCCCCTCTCCCGAGCGGCCCTGATCCCCTTCAGGACCGGCTCGATGGAAGCACCCCGGATCTCTCCGTAGGTCTCGATCCCGTCTACGGAGACGGAGAGGAGGTCGAGGTCCTCGAGCTCGTGGACCCTCCCGGAGAGGAGCTGGCCGTTGGTGATGAGGGAGGTCGCGATCCCCAGGGACTTGGCCCGGCGGAGGATCTCGGGAAGGTCGGCCCGGAGGAGGGGTTCGGCGGTCCAGGCGTTATAGACCCCGATCCCGAAGGACCTGGCGTCCTTTAGCATGGCGAAGATCGCCTCAGTGGTCATCTCCGGGCCTGGGGTTCGCCAGTACTCGCAGAAGGGGCAGCGGAGGTTGCAGCGGGCGTTGATCCCGTGGGAGAGGACGAAGGGCCTCTTTCGAAGCCTCATCTGGACCAGGGCCCTGAGGGCGGTCTTTGGGTGGAAGGTGGTCATATAAACCGAAGAACCTCTTCAGATCTCACTTCAGGAGCCTGGGGGGGACGACCTGGCCCGCGAGGAAGACGCTCCGGTCCTCGCCCCGGCGGATCAGCTCGCCTCTCCCCCCAGCCACCAGAACCTCCGGGCACCGGGGCTGGCCGTTGTAGACCGAGGCCATGGAGAATCCGTAAGCTCCGGCGTCCAGCATCGCCACGAGGTCGCCCCTCTCGACTTCGGGGAGGTCTCGATCCCTGGCCAAAACGTCGCCGCTCTCGCAGATGGGGCCGACGACGGTGTACCTCTCCTTGGGCTTTCGGTCCGCCTTGTTGGCGACTATGGCGTGATGGTAGGCGTCGTAGAGCATCGGCCTTGCCAGGAGGTTGAAGCCGGCGTCGACGCCGACGAAGTTGACGTGGGCCCGCTTGACGACGTTCACCCTGGTGAGGAAGAGGGTGGTATCGGCGATGATGCTCCTGCCCGGCTCCAGGATCATCCGGGGCGATATCCCCATCTCCCGGCATCGATCTCTGAATACCGGCAAGATCCCGGCGGCGAGGTCCGCCGGGGCGGGAGCCTCCGTCCCGGGAGAGTAGGCGATCCCGAGCCCTCCGCCGAAGTCCATCATCTCGATCTCGCCCCCGATCTCGACGATCTCTTCGGCCAGGTCCATCATCTTAGATGCCGCCTCGATGAAGGGGGAGGTATCCAGGATCTGAGACCCGATGTGACAGTGGAGGCCGATGGGCTTTATCCCCTCCAGGCTCATGGCGGTCCTGTAGACCTCGACGATCTCCCGCCAGGGGATCCCGAACTTGGAGGTCTTGAGACCCGTGGCGATCTTGGGATGGGTCTCGGCGGAGACGTCGGGGTTCACCCGAAAGGCCACCTCGACCTCCTCGTCCATCTCCCTCGCAACCTCTGAGAGGGCCAAAAGCTCGTCCAGAGAGTCGGCTGAGACCCGGACGCCGGCCTCGACGGCCATCTCCAGCTCCCCGGTGCTCTTCGAGTTGCCGTTGAAGAGGACCTTCTCCATGGGTATCCCCGCCATCCGCACCAGGGAGAGCTCGCCTGCGGAGAAGACATCCGCCCCCAGCCCCTCCTCGGCCAGCACCCGGAGGAGGGCCAGGTTCCCGTTGGCCTTGACCGCGAAGTAGATCCAGGCCTCAGGGAAGGCCTCCCGGTAAGCCCTTGCGTTCTCCCTCAGCCTCTCCTCGCTTGTAACGTAAAGGGGCGTTCCGAACTTTTCGGCCAGGTCCACGACATCGACCCCCTCGATCAAAAGGTGGCCTCCTTGCGCCCTCAGGTGATCCTTCGTCCCGAACATAGCTCTGGATGTAGGATCTAGGCCCGTAAATCCTTTTTCATCGCCCACCACTCAAGCGGCCCTATCCGCTGGGGTTGTTGATAGATCTCTCGCCTATCGTCGATCCCGCCCGTCGAGAGGGCGCTCTGGAGGTTAAGTTTATAATTATGCAGATCAAAATAACTATTTGTTCTATCAGCGAGGTGGTTTTAATGGCGATAATGGTGCCCAAAGGCACGGATATAGAACGCGAGGAGGAGAAGATGACCGAGGAGGAGAAGATCGAAGAGAAGAAGAAAGGCGAGGCGGACGAGGTCGAGGAGGAGTACCCCCTGAACTTCGCCGAGGCCGCGGCTTTCCTCCGGGAGCTGGCAGACACCCTGGAGAAGAGGGATATGATCGAGATCGGCCTCTCTCAGCGGCAGATCCAGGTCAACGCCGAAGAGCCGATCACCCTGGAGATCTCCTACAAAGAAGACGCCAAAAAAAGGAAGCTCGAGGTGGAGCTGGAGATCAAAGAGCACTTCGGTGCGACGGGAAAAGAGGGTGGAAGGCCGACGGTGAGATGAAAATTTGACGGCATCGAACCGGGGAGAGGTGGTCTCCGTCCGGGGCAGCGTCGTAGATGCGCGGTTCACCGAGTCGCTGCCCGAGATCAACAGCGTCCTTGCTGCCGGCGACGACGGTCGGGTCCTGATCGAGGTGCTGATCCACCTCGACTCCGAGACGGTGAGGGGGATCGCCCTAACCCCCACCTCGGGGCTGGCTCGCGGCGCTCCGGTGACCGATACCGGCCAGCCGCTGACGGCCCCGGTGGGAGAGGGGCTTCTGGGCAGGGTCTTCAACGTCTTCGGCTCGCCGATAGACCAGAAGGAAGAGCTTGAGGCGAAGGAGCTCCGATCCATACACCAGAGGCCGCCTCCGATATCTCAGCGGACCACCACCTCCGAGATCTTCGAGACCGGAATCAAGGCGATCGACGTCCTCTCCCCCCTGGAACGGGGCGGCAAGGCCGGTCTCTTCGGCGGGGCCGGCGTCGGCAAGACCGTCCTGATCATGGAGCTGATCAACAACATCGCAGGCAGATACGAGGGAATCAGCATCTTCTGCGGCATCGGAGAGCGGTCTCGAGAGGGTGAAGAGCTCTACCGGGAGATCCAGGACGTGGACGTCCTGGACAAGACGATCCTCGTCTTCGGCCAGATGAACGAGCCTCCGGGGGCGAGGTTCCGGGTCGGCCACGCCGCCCTCACCATGGCCGAGTACTTCAGGGACGATCTCAGGCAGGACGTCCTCCTCCTGATCGATAACATATTCCGCTTCGTCCAGGCCGGCTCCGAGGTCTCGGGACTGATGGGCCAGCTGCCTTCGAGGGTGGGATATCAGCCGACCCTGGCGACGGAGCTGGCGGAGTTCGAGGAGAGGATCTGCAGCACCAGGGATGGGGCGATAACCTCAGTTCAGGCGGTATACGTCCCCGCCGACGACTTCACAGACCCGGCCGTCGCCCACGCCTTCGGCCACCTCTCCGCCTCCATCGTCTTATCGAGGAAGATGGCAAGCCAAGGCCTCTATCCGGCGATAGACCCACTCCAATCGCGGTCGAGGATGCTGAGCCCCACCATAGTCGGATCGAAGCACTACAGCACGGCCCAGAGGATCCGAAGGACCCTCGCGGAGTATGAGGAGCTGAAAGACGTCATCGCCATGCTGGGGCTTGAGGAGCTCTCCGAGGACGACCAGAAGACCGTCAATCGGGCCCGTCGACTGGAGCGGTTTTTGACCCAGCCCTTCGCCACGACGGAGCACTTCACCGGTCAGGAGGGTAAGATGGTGGGGGTGGAAGACGCCCTCGACGGATGCGAGCGGATCTTGAACGATGAGTTCTACGACTATCCGGAGAAGTCCCTCTACATGATCGGAAATATCGAGGACGCGGAGATATGAGGCTGAAGGTTCTTCTCCCCATGACCGTCCTCATCGACGAGGAGGTGACGAAGGTCGTGGCCGAGGCAGAGAACGGGTCCTTCTGCCTGCTTCCGAGGCACATAGACTTTGTAGCCGCCCTGGTGCCCGGAATACTCTCATTCGAGTCCGATGAGGGGGAGGAGTTTCTCGCCATCGACGAGGGGATCTTGATCAAATGCGCTTCCATGGTCGCGGTCTCGACGAGGAAGGCGATGCGAAGCAGGGATCTGGGGATGCTGAAGAGGACGGTTCGAGAGGAGTTTCGGGCGCGGGACGAGAGGGAGAAGAAGACCCGCACCATCCTCGCGAAGCTCGAGGCGGATTTCGCGAAAAGCGTCTTTGAGAAGATGTAGCTTTGGGAAGGGACGATGGAGAGAGATCGGGAAGAGTTCGCCGAAGAGATCGGCTCAAAGGAAGAGCGTAAGATCAAGGCTCGGAGGGAGAGGGCGAGAGGAATCTGGTTTGGCCTCGGGATGATGGGCGTCATCGGCTGGTCGGTGGCCGTTCCCACCCTGATCGGCGTGGCCATCGGGGTCTGGATCGACACGAGATATCCCGGCCCCATCTCCTGGACCCTCGTATTTCTATCGGCCGGCCTGATCCTGGGGTGCGTCAACGCCTGGTACTGGGTCAAAAAAGAGCAGATCGAGATCGAGGGGAGAAGACCAGAGATCGAGGAGAGAACGTCGGATGAATGAGCATCTTTTGCCGATATTCACCTTCAGCTTTGGGATCGGGCTTGGAGTCTTCTTCTTCGGGGGCCTCTGGCTGACGATCAACCGGCTTCACAGCTCTGAGTGGCCGATCTTTCTGACCCTGGGGAGCTTCCTCTTTCGGTCGGCGGTCTGCATCATGGGATTTTATCTCGTCGTCGGAACCGGGCTTGAGGGATTGGCCTTCGCCCTCGCAGGATTCCTCCTGACCAAGATCGTCCTGGTCAGCCGTCTTGGCCGGCACCCCGATAGGAGGGCGATCTGATATGGTCGAGCTGAGCCCAGACCAGGCGGTCCTCTGGAGGTGGGAGTTTGTCACCATCAACGAGACGATCCTCTTCACCTGGCTTGTGATAGGAATTATGGTCTTTATGGCCTGGGCGGCGACGCGAGACCTCTCGACGACGCCTCCCTTCTCCAGGAGGCAGGTCGCATTGGAGACTATCATCAGCTACATGAGAAATGAGATTCGGGAGATAGCCCGCAGAGACTCCGATCCTTACCTGCCCTTCTCCGGGACCCTCTTCTTGTTCCTCTCCCTCTCCAGCATCCTCGGGGTCGTTCCGGGCTACCGCTCGCCGACCAGTTCGTTATCCACTACGGCCGCCCTGGCCGCTTGCGTCTTCTTCGCTGTGCCGATCTACGGGATCTTGCAGCAGGGCGTCTCCGACTACTTCAGACGCTACATCCAGCCGACGCCGTTGATGCTCCCCTTCAACGTCATCGGTGAGATCTCTCGGACGGTGGCCCTGGCCCTCAGGCTCTTCGGGAACATGATGAGCCAGACCCTCCTCGTCGCCGTTCTGATCTCCCTTGCACCCCTCTTTCTGCCAGTGATAATGGACCTCTTCGGGCTGTTGATCGGCCAGGTCCAGGCCTACATCTTCGCAGTTCTGGCCACAGTCTACATAGTATCTGCCAGCTCAGATGAGGGGGCGGGTGAAGGGGAGATCGAAGAAGAGGAGACGGAAGGAGAAATGAAACAAGAACCTGAAGGAGGAACTTGACATGGCTGCGATAGATACCATAGGTACAGCTTCCATAATCATATCTGGCCTGACGATCGCCATAGGCTCTATAGGGCCTGCGGTGGGAGAGAGCTGGGCCCTCTCCCGCGCCCTGAGCGCCATCGCTCAGCAGCCCGACGAGGCGAACACCATCACCAGGACGCTCTTTGTAGGCCTTGCGATGATCGAGTCCACCGCCATCTACTGCTTCGTTATATCCATAATCCTGATCTTCTCCAATCCGTTCTGGGACTACGCGATCGGAATGGGTGGATGACGTTGCAGATCGATTATTTCACGATGCTGGCTCAGATCGTGAACTTTCTGATCCTGGTGCTGCTCTTGAGGCACTTCCTGTATGCGCCGGTCCTGAAGCTGATGGACGAGCGGGAGCGGGAGATCTCGTCCCGGCTGGAGGAGGTTGAAGTGAAGAAGGAGGTGGCCGAGGAGGAGGCGGAGTCCTATCGCAGAAAGAGGCAGGAGATCTCGGCGGAGCACGAGGAGATGCTGATCAGGGCGAAGGAGGATGCCAAGAAGTTCAGGGCGGACCTCGAAAAGAAGGCGGTGGCCGAGGTGGAGAGGAACAAGGCCGAGTGGTACGATGCGGTAGAGAGCTCGAAGAAGGCGTTCCTCGACGACCTCCGAGAGCGGACCGGACGGCAGGTATACGCCATATGTCGCCGCGCCCTCCGAGACCTGGCGGGCGAGGTGCTGGAGCGGCAGATTATCAGGACCTTCGTCGAGCGGCTGGAGTGGATGGAGGATGCAGAAAAAGAGGGCTTCAAGGAGTTTTATAAATATCCAGAGCAGCTTATCCTGGTCAGAAGCGCCTTCGAGATCCCTGGGGATGTCCAGCAGAGGATCAAGGAGGTTCTGCGGGATCAGACCAGCACCGATGTGAGGGTCCATTTCGAGATCGACGAAGAGCTGATCTCCGGGATTGAGATGAGCGCGCGAAACTCGGAGATCTCCTGGAGCATCGCGGGGTATCTCGACTCCCTGGAAGCGGACTTCTCGCGGATGATCGAAGAGAGAGCTCCAAAATAAGCGGGTCGAAGATGAATATGAGGAAGGGGGACGAGGCGGTCAGGGAGGCCATGGGCGACGCCTTCGAGGTCGTCGGCCACGCCCTTGAAAGCCGGAAGACCGAGCTGAAGTTCGAGGAGATCGGGATCGTCTCCTTTGTGGGCAAGGGGTTCGCCCGCATCAGAGGGCTGCCCCACGTTCGGTCTGAGGAGGTCGTCGTATTTTCTGGGGGCAAGCTCGGTATCGCCTTCAACCTCGACCCAGAAGAGGTGGCCGTCATCACCCTCGACAAGAGCGAGAAGATACGTGCCGGTCAGGTGGTGCATCGGACCGGAAGGGTCATGGAGGTGCCGGTGGGCGATGAGCTCCTGGGCCGGGTCGTGGACGTGTTGGGCAGATCCCTGGACGAGGACGGGCCGATCACGACCTCGGAGAGGAGGCGCATCGAGCGCGAGGCTCCGGCGATCATGGATCGCTCTCCCGTCGACATCCCCCTCGAGACCGGGGTGATGGTGGTGGACGCCATGGTTCCCATCGGCCGCGGTCAGAGAGAGCTGATCCTCGGCGACCGGCAGACCGGCAAGACCGCCGTCGCCATCGACGCCATCATCAATCAGAGGGATAAGGATGTCATCTGCGTCTACAACTCGATAGGTCAGGAGACGTCGGAGGTGGCGAAGACGATCGCAGATCTCCGAAAGCACGACGCCATGGAGGAGTGCATAGCTGTCGTGGCTGCAGGGGACGATCCTCCCGGCATCAACTACATTGCCCCCTACTCCGCCACCACCATGGCCGAGTACTTCGTGGAGAGGGGGCGGGACGTTCTGATCGTATACGACGATCTGACCCGGCACGCCCGCTCTTACCGGGAGCTATCCCTCCTCCTCCGCCGCCCTCCCGGAAGGGAGGCCTTCCCCGGGGACATATTCTACATCCATTCGAGGCTCCTGGAGAGGGCCACCAACCTCAAAGATGGCGGCTCCCTCACCGCCCTACCAATAATCGAGACCCAGGCCCAGGATATCTCCGCCTACATCCCCACAAACCTAATCTCCATCACCGATGGCCAGATCTACCTCTCTCCCGAGCTTTACGGGAAGGGGATCCTCCCGGCCGTCGACGTTGGGATGTCCGTCTCCCGGGTGGGAGGAAAGAGCCAGCTTGCCGCATACTCCAAGGTGGCTGGCGATCTCCGCCTCACCTACTCCACGTTCGAGGACCTGGAGGCCTATACGCGGTTCGGAACACGGCTCGACGAGGATACCAGGAGGACCCTCGAACGGGGGCAACGGATCCGCGAAATATTGAAGCAGCCCCAGTTCGAGCCGATCTCATCTTCTGAGCAGATTGCGGCCCTTCTGGCGGTGACGTCGGGGCTCTTGGACACCCTTCCCCTCAAAGAGGTCGCCTCAGCGAAGGAGGAGATCAGAAAGGCCCTTCGGGAGAGGCAGCCGGAGATCATTCAGAAGATCAAGTCGGGCGAGAGGCTCAGCGAAGAAGATCGAGATCTTCTTCTGAAGAGCTTCAGAGACGCTCTTGGAGGATGAGAAGGGGGCTATAAGAGGCAGATTATGGAAGAGCTCGAGAAGGTGAAGAGGAAGATCAAGAACGCGGGGGAGCTTCAGTCGGTGGTCAAGATCATGAAGGCCATCAGCTCTACGAACATCCGCGAATACGAGAGGGCGGTTGAATCTCTCGGCGAGTACGCGAGGTCCATCGAGATGGGGCTTGCGGTGGTGATGAAGAGCGAGAAGATCATCCCGGCCTTATTCCCCTCCGGGAAGGGGGAGCTTCTGGGGGCGGTGATCTTCGGCTCCGATCAGGGGCTCTGCGGCAAGTTCAACGAGCAGATCGCAAGCTTTGCCCTCGTCGAGATCGCCGGGATGGGCTACGAGGCGACGAGGGCCGTGGCCGTCGGCGAGCGGGTCATCCCCCACCTCGAAGATGGGGGGCTCTCGATCGAGGCCCACTTCACCTTCTCTGGAGACTTCCTCGGCATAACTGATGTGATGGGGGAGGTTCTGGTCAAGATCGAGGAGTGGCGGATCGATGGCGGCCTCGATCGGATAGTCCTCTTCTACAACAGGCCGGAATCGGGACCTTTAGCGACGTTCCGCCCCTCCATGGCCGATCTCCTCCCCCTCGACGCCGAGGAGATGAACGAACTTTCTGAGAGGAGGTGGCCCTCGAGGTCCCTTCCCACCTTCTCCATGGACCCGGAGCGACTCTTCTCCTCCCTGGTGAGGGAGCAGATCTTCACCTCCCTTTACCGGGCCTTCGTAGAGTCGCTGGCGAGCGAGAACGCCAGCAGGCTCTCATCGATGCAGGCGGCGGAGAGGAACATAGAAGAGCACCTGAACGAGCTGTCCGTCCAATACCGCAAAAGGCGGCAGGAGGCGATCTCCTCGGAGATGCAGGACGTGCTGGTGGGGTTTGAGGCTCTGATGGGAGAGAGGAGGAGGGGCTAGCGCTTAATCTTCCCCTTTTCTGCACCCTCCGCTCAAAGAACGCATAATTTTCTCAGTCTCAGGATTGAGCCTTCATCAGGCGAAATTCCGCCATATCTGTTAATCCGATATTTACGATCAGATATTTATAAATATATAAACATAGATCAGTTATCATGATTGCGTGGATCTAAGCTAGGTTCAAGTTACAGCATTGATGCATGTCGATTACAAAAAACCGATAGCAGGAAAAATGATGAGCGTTCAAACTGTTAATGCGAAATGCCGGATCCAAAAAAAAATTTCTGATTTTTTGTAAGACGCATAGGGCAGATATCTAGGCCAACCTTGTTAGAAAATTCATTCCTTCCCCGATCCTACAAGCTCAAAGGCGAAGCTGATATATTGCTGTGCACACATACACAGATGCATGGGGACCAAGACCCTTTCAATCCGAGAAGAGACCTACGAGATGCTGAAGGGCGAAAAGAGAGCGGGGGAGAGCTTCAGCGACGTAATCGATAGGCTGATGAGACGGGAGAAGTTCGACCTCAAAGATTACTTCGGCGCCATCAAGGACGAAGACCTGCTGAGAGGGCTTGAAGAGGACTCCAGGAGGATCAGAGAGCTATCGAGGTCGAGGGTATGATAGTCCTCGATACCAGCGCCCTCATCGATCTCTTCAGAGGATCTGATCTGATCCAAGAATTCGTCAGGGAGGAGGCGGCCACCACCATGATAAGCTGCTATGAGATCTTCGCCGGGATCAACCACAGAAAGTCCGAGAGGGAGGAGCAGTTCTTCAGACGATTTTTCTCCGGCATGGAGATCCTGGACTTCGACATGAGGGCTGCCGAAAAGGCTGGCGTGATCATGGGCCGTCTACTGGGCCAGGGAACGCCCGTGAACACGCTAGACGTTTTATAGTCTAAAACCAAACTTTAATAACTAATAAGGCAATAGCAGTGTACATG
>NZ_JBNGCU010000049.1:0-10191 GCF_049974945.1 Methanocrinis sp.
CGTTTCGAGGAGTGAGCCGACATGGGTGGGTAAGGGATTCCTACGTCATTCTTTTTCTGCCAGGAACCGCCATCGTCTTTTTGGCTCAGGTTCCCAAATTCCCTTATCCGCATCCCCCCTAGCGACCTAGCGCCAGGAGGTGGACGGGGCGCCCGAATTTCACCACCGCCCAGCAGGGCCCCAGCCGAGCAGGGCCGCAGATAACCTAGCCCCCCTTCGGCGCCGCCCGCCCTCCAGCGCCCAAAGCCGCCGGAGATCTCCACCCGGCGCCGATACGAAGCTGGCGAAGATAATTCCGCCTTCTGAGACCCGCCACGAAAGCAGCCGTCTATTCATCTCACTTCCGGGCCCTGATGATCACCGCCCCTTCCCCCTCCTCCGCCTCGGCAGAGAACCCCGCCACCTCGAAGATCCGCACCCACTCGGCCCCGGAGTAGTTTGGGCCGTGATGGTGGCCCAGCGGCTCTGTCGCAATATACTGGCCTTGCGCCCCGAGGACGCGCCGGATCTCCGAGAGGCCCTTCGGGATCTCGTCGAGGTGGTGGAGCATGAAGAACGACGATACGGCATCGAAGGAGCCTTCCTCGAAGGGGAGGGCGTAGACGCTGGCGGTCCTGAACTCGACGTTTCTTATTCCCAGAACCCCGGCGTTCATCCTCGCCTGCCCCGTCTGGTGATCATGGATGTCGATCCCCAAGACCTGAGATTGGGGTTTCTTCTCTGCGATCTCCAGGGTCAGCCTGCCAAAGCCGCATCCGACATCGAGGATTCTTCTGCCTCCGATCTCCGAGAGGACCCTTGGCCAGACCCGGCTTCTCGCGGAGACGGACCGGGACTCCGGGAAGGTTGCATCCGTCGAGGCGGCAGAATCGATGAAAGTGTAGGGGAGGATGGCGTATACCTTCGAGCCGTCTGCCGCCATCAGCCCCCTGACGTAGACCGCGCCGTCTGCGCCCTCGATCCGCTTGACGATGGAGACCCCCAGGCCGCCGCAGAATCGGCTGGCCTGCTCTCTATCGCCAGCGGAACTCGGTTCGAGGGGCATGTGGACGACGATGTAGTGGGAGTATTCCGGGCTGAAATGCGCCGAGGGATCTTCGCCCTGGCAGAGCCGGATTTTGCTCACGCTGTCTTTGAAGAGGGCGAGGTACTGGAGGTCATCGGGTCTCGCGAAGTTCTGGACGGTGCCGATCTCTTCGAGCATGATCGTGGTGATGAGCTTTCCCGAATAAATAGCAGCCCATCGAATCCCACCCCACTCAGACCACACCATACCCCCAGCGATCCGCCACTCTCCGCCGATCCAGGCGGCGGATCGCCTCTACCGCCTTAGGCGCCGGCGCGGCCCGGGAGTTGGGGAAAGTTCCATATCCTGAGGCCTTGGTATACTCCTGGGGATGAACTTGAAATTTGTCAGGCTTATCGAGACGATACTGAAAACTAAAAAAGTCTGAGCCCGGTCGAAGGCCGACCGGCCCAAGCTCACTCGGAGAGGTACTCGGTGATCCTCGTCTGGGCGAGGCGACAGACCTCGCCGGGAATCTCGAGGGGGTAGACCCCGGTGAGACACCCCATGCATAGGTTCTCCTTGGGGATTCCTATCGCCTTCACCAGCCCCTCGTGGCTTATATAGCCCAACGAGTCGGCACCGATCACCGCCTCGACCCCGGCCACGGTCTTGTGGGCCGCGATCAGCTCATCCCTCGTGGCCATATCGATCCCCATGTAGCACGGCGCCACGATGGGAGGGCTTCCGATCCTCACGTGAACCTCCTTTGCGCCGGTGCCCCTCACCATGTCCACGATCCGCCGGCTGGTCGTCCCCCGGACGATGCTGTCGTCGACCATGATGATCCTGTTCCCCTCGATGTTGGGGCGGATGGTGTTCATCTTCAGCCTGACAGCGATCTCTCTCAGCTCCTGGCCGGGCATGATGAAGGTCCTTCCTATGTACCGGTTCTTCATCAGACACTCCCGGTACTTGATGTTCGACCGCTGGTGATAGCCGATGGCGAAGGTGATACCCGAATCGGGTATCGGCGTTACCGTATCTGCGTCCGAGGGGTGCTCTTCGGCCAGGATGGAGCCGATCTTGACCCGGACGTCGTAGACGAGCCTTCCGTCCATGATGCTGTCGGGCCGGGCGAAATAGATATACTCGAATACACAGTGGGCAGGGGACTGGTGGTGAGATAGCTGGTAAAACCGGACGTCCCCGTCCCTCGCGATCACCATCTCTCCGGGCCGAACGTCTCTTACGAGATCTCCGTTCAGGGTGTCGATGGCGGCGCTCTCGGAGGTTATGATCACGTCCGTCTCGGTCTTGCCTACACAGAGAGGCTTTATTCCCAGGGGGTCTCTGACGGCTATGACGGTGTTTCCCAAAAGGAGGACAAGAGAGTAGGACCCGGCCGCCTTTCGCACGACCGTCCGGACAGCCTCTGCCGGGTCCTCCCGCTCCAGCATCGCTCTGACGAAGAGGCGGGCCATCACCTCGGTGTCGGAGGTGGAGTGAAATACCTCCCCTTCCGCCTCCAGCTCCTCCTTGAGCTTACCCGCATTTACGAGGTTGCCGTTGTGGGCAATGGCCACCGAGCTGTCCTTGTACTTCACCAGGATCGGCTGGCTGTTCTTGAGGGCCGACTCGCCCGTTGTCGAATATCTTACGTGACCTATCCCGCAGGATCCCTCCAGGGCTTCTATCCGGGCGTTGTTGAATACCTCGGCGACGAGGCCCATAGCCTTGTGGGTCCGGACGACCTTGCCGTCGTAGACGGAGATGCCAGCCGACTCCTGGCCTCGATGTTGCAGGGCGTAGAGGGCGTAGTAGATCGACTTGGCCACGTTCCGGCACGGATCCTCTGAGGAGATCCCCACCACGCCGCACTTGTCCTGCAACCCGGACCTCCGATCAGTTGGCGCCGTGATTGCTGCTGTATCTCTGCCAGCCGTAGCCCCGGAGCCTCTTAGACTTGCCGAAGCCGCAGGAGGCGCAGGTCTTTGTATGGAAGTTGAAGGATACCTTGCCACAGCGACGACACTTTACGTGCGTCTTCTTCTGCCGCCTTCCCATCGATGGGGTGCCTTTTGTCATCTATTTAACCTCACGGCGAAATGTAAACCACGTTATCTCCTCGGACCACGACAGTTCCGAGCTTCTGCGAATCTTCTCCCTCTGAGATCTCTTCGGTGTTGTCGAGCACCAGGTTCATGTGGATGTCATAACCCTGAAGCTCTCCCCGAAATGCCCTTCCGTCCTTGAGCTTGACTATTACGGGCCCGTTCAGCGATTCATTTAAAATATCAAGGGGTCTCTGAGCCATCGGCCTCTCTCCAGTCGCAAGACAAAAGTTACTTGCGAGACTTGCACGTTGCGTATTTAAACTTGTCGGGGAATGGGGTGTTATGAAAATCAAATCCAGGCACCACCTCAAGGGGAGCGAGTCGAAGAAGATCCTCAAGATGATTGAGCCGTTCCTGGAAGATCCACAAGCTCTGCGAGGACTGGCTCTGGAGGTCGCAGAAACCGATCACGACTTCAACCTGATCCTTCTGAAGGGGAGGCCGGTCTTCATGATGCTGGAGGAGGGCCCCTTCTTCACCGTCCGGGGAGCTCTCGAGTTCGCGCCGAAGAAGAGCTTGGTGACCGTGGACTCTGGCGCCGTCAGCTACATCGTGAACGGCGCGGACGTGATGGCCCCCGGGATCGTGGAGGCAGACCCCGAGATCGCACCCGGGGATCCCGTGGTGATCGTCGAGGAGAGGCACAGAAAGCCCCTGGCCATCGGAGTCGCCCTCCTTTCTGGCCCCGAGATGCGAGGATCGGGGAAGGCGGTCAAATCGGTCCATCACGTCGGAGACGACCTCTGGGAGATGATCTGGGAGACCGGGTAAACCCGCTCGCAAGATTAGAAATCCGAGCTGGCCGGATCTCAAACCCTCTCTCGAAGGAGTATTATATTCCCGCCTCCAAGGGGAATTATATGTACGAAGATATAGGGACCCTGATAGGGAGGGGGTTTGAGACCTGGAAGCGGAACCTGAACCTGGCCATCCCCTTCGTTCTCATGATCGCGGCAATGATGCTGCTGGCCGCCATCATGGCAGTTATCGTTTTGTATCCTCTGATAACCACATCGCCAGATATCTTCACCACCCCGGGAGACATCGAAGACCCTGAAGAGCTCGTCGACCTCCTCTCGGGCATGACGAACATCGGCCTTCTGGCAGCGGCCCTTCTCGTCGGCATCCTGATTATGTGGCTTGTGACCTCTTATTTCACCGCCGGTGCCATCGGGATGGCGAAAGAGGCAACGTTGGCTGGAAGAACCACTCTTAGGGAGATGGCGGCCTCGGGAAGGAGTCATTGCATCAGCCTCTTCCTGGCGGAAGCTCTGACCACGATCATCCTCGTCGCTGGACTCGTTCTCCTCTCCCTCCCCTTCGCCGCGGACCTGGCGGCAGGCATGGAGACGGGCGATCCAGAGTTCGGACCCCTCGTCGTCTGGATCGTCCTGCTCCTGGCCTACGGCCTTATCTTATCCATCGTCCTGGCCGTTATCCCTTACGCCCTGGTCGTCGAGGGGCTCGGGCCGATCGACGCGATAAAGGCGGGCGTCCGGTTCTTCCTCAAAAACAAGATGGACGTCTTCCTGATCTGGTTGGTGGTCCTGGCGGTCTCGATGTCGGTCCAGTTTTTGGGAGTTCCCTTCTCAGGATCGGAGACCGCTAGCGTCCTCTTCTCGGCGGTGAGCGGGATTGTGAGCGTCCTGGTGATATCGCCCCTATCCACCGTCTGGTGGACGAGGCTCTACATGACGAGAGCAGGGAAGATCGCGGAGCCCCCCGCCGAAGAGGACGAAGAGGTGAAGTACCTGTAGAGACGAACGCCCGGCATGAGCATGCTGACCAACTTCAAAAGGAGGAGCGTAGCCGGCCAGACCATGGTGGCGGGCGTGATCTTCTTTCTGGCCTACACCCTCTACCTCGACTACACCGGCAGCCCGAACCTCATCGATTCGGCCTTCGCCGCGGCGATCTTCGCCTCCAGCTACTTCGTGACCTCGACGATAGTCCTGCGCAGAAAGGCCCAGAGAAGAAAGTAAATAAAACAGGACAAATTAGGCCAGACAAATCAAGATCGAGCGCCGCTCATCTTCAAGAGCTGCTCCTCGCCGCTCTTGCTCCCGCGGGCGAAGATCAGGTCTCCCGCCCCCAGGGTCACCTTGGATTTGGGGTTGTAGTTCCACCTTGCGCCCCGCTTTACGGCCAGGACGTACATCCCGGTCTCGGTCTCCAGGTCCAGATCGCCCAGGCTCATCCCGTCCATCTCCGCTCCAGGGGCGATCTCGACTCTCGTTATCACCTCGTCTGACTCCCTCATGGCCATGGCCAGGATCGGGTGGGGCTCGATGTCGTGGAGGACGACGTTCGCTATCTTGAGGGCGGCATCGCTGATTATCTCCGTCGAGACCGCCAGGTGGAGGAGACCCCGGAGGTTCTCGATGTCGTCGACGTGCTTTGCGGCCTGGAGGACCCAGCGCTGGAGGTCGTACTTCATCTCGTCCATCTCCTGCTCGATCACCTCGACCTCGATCGCCACCTCCTCGCTGTCGAATAGGACGGCGGTGTAGGCGAGACCCACCGCCAGCTCCGACCTGTTCTTCATCTTGACGATGATGTCGACGGCCCTATCGAGCTGGCCTATCCCGCTCTCCTGGTAGACTTTGGAGACCTGGGGCCTGGCCGTCGTCATCTCGAGGAAGAGGGGAACGCCCTCATCGTGGCCTCTCGCAAAGAGGATGTCCCCGGCCATCATCTCGATCTCGGGCTCGGGATCGTAGATCCAGCTCTCCCCGCGCCTTATGGCGATGACGCTCATCCCGACCTCCGTCTCGAAGGAGATCTCCTCGAGGCTTTTGCCCGCCGCCTTGGACTCCACCTCCACCACCGCCCGGACCACCGTCTCGTCGGCCAACCTCAGCTCCTTCTTGAGCTCGTGAGGTATCCCCATCTTCAGGAGGACGATGCTGGCGATATCACCCGCGGCGTTGGAGATTATCTCCGCCGCCGAGGCGATCTGGAGGACCCCGGAGAGGGCCTCGGCGTCCTCGACGGTCCTGGCGGCGAGCATGGCGGAGATCTGGACGTGGTAGTCGTAGACGTCCATCTTCTCCTCCAGCCTGATCACCTCCATCGCCAGGTCGTAGTCGTCGTAGAGGACCGCAGAGTATCCCAGATCCACCATCAGCTCGCTGGTGTCCTTCATCTTCACCAAGAGCTTCTTCATACTTACGGGGCAGTATTCGATCTTCCTCATGCCGCTCTCCGTCCGTTCTCTTTCCATCGGTGATTAAATAAAAGTGTCGTTACACCCCTAGGCTCGGAGCCATAAATATAAGTCCTCTCCCATCCTTATTTTTGGTCAGGAGGATATCGAGATGGAGCTTGAGACCGTAAGGCTTGACATCCCTGAGAACTCTAACCTGATTCTGGGCCAGAGCCACTTCATAAAGACCGCAGAAGACCTCTACGAGGCGATGGCCGGAACCGCCCCAAAATCCAAGTTTGGGATCGCCTTCTCCGAGGCGAGCGGACCCTGTCTGGTCCGTTCTGAGGGAAACGACCCCGAACTGATCAGCGCGGCGAGAGCAAACTCCCTAGCCCTCGGCTGCGGCCACACCTTCATCATCCTGCTCCGGGAGGCCTTCCCCATAAACGTCCTCAACGCGGTGAAGGCCGTCCAGGAGGTCTGCGGCATCTTCTGCGCCACCGCAAATCCCGTGGAGGTGGTGGTGGCGAGGACAGAGCAGGGCGGAGGGATCATGGGCGTCATCGATGGCTCATCGCCGGAAGGGGTCGAGTCGGATGAGGACGTGGCTGAGAGGAGAGAGATGCTGAGAAAGTTCGGATACAAGCTATGACCCGGATGGATCGGGTCGTCAAAGGCGGCAGAGTTTACTTCGGCGGTCGGCTCCAGAACGCCGACCTCTGGATCAGGGACGGGAAGATCGCAAGTTTGGGCGGCGCTCACCGCGCCGAGGAGACGATCGACGGCCGGGGCAAGATCGTCCTTCCGGGAGCGATCGACGTCCACGTCCACTTCCGCGACCCCGGATACACCTTCAAGGAGGACTGGGAGACGGGCTCGACCTCGGCGGTCGCCGGGGGGGTCACGACCGTCGTCGACCAGCCGAACACCGATCCTCCCACCGTAGATGCTCGATCTTATCGGATGAAGCTCGATATTGCAGAGAGGCGGTCGGTCGTCGACTTCGGCCTCAACGGCGGGCCCGGAGATGTGAAGAGGCTCGCTGCCCTGGGGGCCGCCGCCATCGGCGAGATATTCACCTACGATCACGATGATGACGGGTTACAGAAGATCCTGAACGAGACGGCGAAGGCGGGCCTCCTCCCCACGATCCACGCCGAGGACCGGGAGGTGATCCAGGAGAATACAGAGCCGCTGAGAGATCGGCGGGAGCCTGAGCTCTACTCCCTGGCCAGGCCGAACCGGGCGGAGTCGAGGGCGATCGAGAAGGTCCTCGAGATGGCCGAGAGGGCCCACATCTGCCACCTCAGCACCTCAGAGGGGCTGGACCTGATCAGGGCCGCGAAGAGTAAGGGGAGGCGGGTCAGCTGCGAGGTCGCGCCCCACCACCTAATCTTCACAAAACGGGATTGGCGGCGTCAGGGCACCTTCCTCAAGATGAACCCGCCCCTCCGGGACTTCCGGGACAAGGACGCACTCTGGGACGGCCTCCGCAAAGGAGACGTCGACGTCATCGCCTCAGACCACGCCCCCCACCTCCCCGAGGAGAAGAAAGATGAGATCTGGGATGCGCCGCCGGGGGTTCCGGGGGTGGAGACGATGCTGCCTCTGATGCTGGTGGCCGTCCGGTCAAACCTCCTCTCACTCGACCGGCTGGTCGATGCCCTCTCCCGGAGGCCCGCCGAGATCTTCGGCCTCGCCTCCAAGGGCGCCATCGCCGTTGGAAAGGACGCAGACCTCGCCATCATCGACCCTCGGGCGGCATCCGAGATCAGGGCCGACCGGCTCCACAGCGGGGCGGAGTGGACCCCCTACGAGGGGAGGCGC
This sequence comes from Methanocrinis sp., assembly GCF_049974945.1. NCBI lineage: Archaea > Methanobacteriati > Methanobacteriota > Methanomicrobia > Methanotrichales > Methanotrichaceae > Methanocrinis > Methanocrinis sp. Next base: position 8,099 of record NZ_JBNGCU010000049.1, read on the forward strand.
GCGTTATTTCCGGCCATCACCGTGATCCGGGGCGAGGTGGTCTATTCGGACGGGGAGCTCTTCGCAAAGCCCGGCTTCGGGAGGAACATTCCGGGACCTGGGCGGAAGAATATGGCGAGGGCGAGGTCTGAAGATTGAATTAAAGTATGCGAATTTTGTGAAAATTTGAGGTGCTTTGTATGAGAGAGGATGCAGAAAGGATGGTGGGCAGAGCGGTCATCGAGTCGATGAAGAGATCGGTACAGGCGAGAGAGGTCTTCAGGAAGATGCTGGGCGAGGTCGCAGAGAACCTCCCCGAGATCGGCGAGGCTCCCGCCGTGGACGTGGTCGACTCGCCCGAGGAGGTCGTGGTCTACGTCGACCTTCCGGGAACGAAGAAGGAGCTGATCGACCTGGGGGTGACCGAGGACACAGTGACCGTCAAGGCGAAGTTCGAGCGCCCTTCGGGATCTTACATCTCGAGAGAGAGGCCCGAGGCCGAGGCGAGCAGGACGGTCAAGCTCTCCGCCGAGGTGAAGCCCGAGCAGGTTAGGGCCAGGTACGAGAATGGGGTTCTCGAGATCCACCTCCCCAAGCTGATCGTGGTGAAGTCAAAATCGGTCCCCATCGACTGAAGCAGAGACCTGCTAAAAATAGTCGAAAAATTGTGGGCGATGGTGGCGAGCTCACTTGTTGCTCGCCATCACCTCTTTGGTGACGACCCTGTAGGTGTAGTCTATCGCCACCTCCTCGCGGGGCAGAAGCTCCAGCTCCCACTCCAGGCCTGTCGCCGTCGTCTCCTTGGGCTCGGGCACCGCTGAGATCATCTCCGCTTTGAGGGGCTTTCTGTCCGAGACCTCCGCGGTGGCATTTCGATCCAGGTTGCTCTTGATGGTGAGATGGTAGGTCCAGGTCTCGGTGGTCACCTTCATCGCCGAGCTCGCGTTTCCTGCTCCCGCAACGGTGACGATCTCTTCAGCGGAGGTGTAGTTCGCAAGCTTCCTGGATACTTTGAGATCTGACGAGGACCCGACCTCGATCTCGGCCTCGGTCCCGGTGGGGGTGAAGGGGATCTTCACCTCAGAGACATACTCGCCGTTCTTGTAGAGGAGGGCGCTTCCTGCGGGCCAGGGGTCCTTCATGGTGTTGTTCGCTCTTACCACCTCCGTCACCGGCCCCTGGTTCTGATAGTAAGCGTCCCAGAGGTAGCTCCTCGTTATGGGGGCGGCCTCCTCGAAGAGGGGAAAGCCCACCTCTTTGTCCATCTCCAGGTCTTTCCGGCCGTCCAGCTCATAGATGTAGAGGGTCTCCAGCTCCCCGGTGGCGGGCGCAGGGGCTGCCTTGGGGGCGTACGCCATCGGCGCGGCCTCTTCGGCAGCGGCATAGTCGGCGAGGCCCACGGCCTCTCTCAGAAGCGCCAGGGGCTCTGCCTGGGGCGGGCCCGAGACGAGCTTCAGCCTGACGGCCTCCAGCTCCTCGCCGAAGTTGTTCTCGACGACGGCCTGGGCTGATATCATAACCGTCTCCTCCTCCAGGTGGACCGAGTAGCTCGGCATCCACAAACCCGCCCTCGGCATCAGATAGACCAGCTCGAAGTTCTGGACCCCTGCGGACGAGACGTTGATGGTGTACTCGGGATTGTCGTCGTAGACCACCTTCCCCACGGTGGCGTTGGTGACAGTGAACCTGACAGATGCCATGTTCACAGATCGCGGCAGGTCCAGGACGAACTTGTGGATCCCCTCCGTCACCTCCATCTCCCCCGTCCTCTTCACTGTGGCGAGGCCGTCGGGATATATGGTCACAGAGTCGACGGGAAGGCTGACGATGGTGATCGCCTCGACCTCGCCCGAGCCGCCATCGAAGGCGGATCCGGCCGAGGCGAGGGCCAGGACCAGCACAAGATATGCCAAAATCTTCTTCATGATCGATTACCCCATATCTGCCTGAAACTTATACACCGACTTATTATATTATGCTTTTCCAGCCCATCGGTCTTCTCCGTCGCGGACTCGGTCAAACACTCGTCGCTTCTCCGTCATTTTGACCATCATCTAATCCATCACCTTCTCCACCCCCATCACCTTCTTTGACCTGCCCCCAACCCTCATCTC
>NZ_JBNGCU010000049.1:10291-13953 GCF_049974945.1 Methanocrinis sp.
CCATCACCTTCTCCACCCCCATCACCTTCTTTGACCTGCCCCCAACCCTCATCTCGCGGAGCGGCGTCGCAACGCTTATATCGGTATATCGAACTTCCCACACCTGAGTCGTACGGTGATGTTCTCATGTTTCTGGACTTCTGGAGAGATGTCGAGTCGCTTCTTCGCGACGCCATGGATCGATGCGGGTTTGTGCTGCCCGAGACCGAGGCCAAGATCGATGGAAACGAGCTTCTGCTGGAGACGAGCTCCCATTCCGACCTCGCCTCCACCATATCCTTCAGGCTAGCGCCCCTTCTCAAGAGAAATCCCGCAGAGATCTCCAGGGAGCTCACAGAGGCGATCGCCACCGACGAGAGCGGCACCGTGGAGAAGGTCGAGGCGCGGGGCCCCTACCTGAACTTCTATGCGAGCCGCCGGTTCCTCGACTCGGTCATCCGAGAGGCCGAGGGCGATCGATGCTGGACCGGGTCATTGGCCGGGAGGGTGATCGTCGAGCATACCTCCGCCAACCCCAACGGCCCCCTCCACGTAGGCCACATAAGAAACTCCGTCATCGGAGATACCCTGGTGCGGATCCTCCGCCGGGCGGGCTGCGAGGTGGAGTCCCAGTATTACGTGAACGACATGGGACGACAGATCGCCATCGTCGTCTGGGGCTGCGGGCGGTATCCCCTCGACGGCTCGAAGGCCGACCACGCCATCGCGCGGGTCTACATCCAGGCGAACAAGGACCTGGCCGCAGAGCCCGAGCTGAAGGGGGGTGTCGACCGGCTGATGCAGCTCTACGAGTCAGGGGACTCGGAGACGGCAGAGAGGTTCAAGTCGGCGGTGGACTACGCCCTCTCCGGGATCGAGGAGACGTTGAGAAGGCTGAACATCTCCCACGACTCCCGCCACTGGGAGAGCGAGTTCGTCCGGGACGGATCGACGGTCGAGGTCCTGGGGTCCCTGGAGTCGACGGGTCTGACCGAGTGGGAGGAGGGCGCCCTCCAGCTCGACCTCTCGGACCAGGGGTTTGAGAAGAGGCTCGTCTTGAAGAGGTCTGACGGGACGTCCCTTTACACCACAAGAGACCTGGCCTACCACCGGTGGAAGGCCGAGCGCTCCGACCGGATGATCGACGTCCTGGGGGCCGACCACAAACTGATCTCAGGCCAGCTGAAGGCGGCCCTCCGTCTCATGGGAGTAAGGGTGCCCGAGATCGTGATCTTCGAGTTCGTATCTCTTCCCACCGGCTCCATGAGCACCAGGAAGGGCAAGTTCATATCCACCGACGAGCTCCTCGACGAGGTCGAGGTCCAGGCCTTCAAAGAGGTGACCGCTCGAAGGCCCGAGGAGGCGGAGGAGTTCAGGCGGGCGGTGGCCAAGGAGGTCGCCCTGGGGGCGGTGAGGTACGACGTGGTCAAGGTCTCGCCGGACAAGGCCACCGTCTTCGACTGGAAGGCGGCCCTGGACTTCGAGAAGCTCTCGGCCCCCTTCATCCAGTACTCTCACGCCAGAGCCTGCAGCATCCTGGTTAAGGCTGGCGACCGGGGCGAATTCGACCCCCGACTCCTCACCGCTCCCGAGGAGGTCGCCCTGGTCAAGAAGATCTCCTCGTTCGACCTCGCGGTCGAGCTGGCGGCGAGAGAGCTGAAGCCCCACCTCCTCGCCACCTACGCCAGGGAGCTGGCCGAGACCTTCAACCAGTTCTATCGGTCAAGCCCCGTCCTGGAGGCGGAGCCGGGCCTCCGGGAGGCGAGGCTCGCCCTGGTCAAGGCGGCCCGAAACTGCCTCCGGGCGACGCTGGATACCCTGGGGATCCCCGCCCTGGAGTCGATGTAAAACGAAATCCTGGGTCGCCGGATAAACACCCAGGAGATCTCCAAAACTTTTTGTATCAAGAGTGCCTTAGAGAGGATCGGGGGTTTTAATCTTGAACTCTAAAGGTGTATTGATCTCGCTATTGATCATCTTCTACCTCGGAGGCGGCTTCGCCGATGAGTGGACCGAAGAGCAGATGAGCGATCTCGGTGAAGAGGAGGTCGACTTCGGCCTCGGTCTCGCCTACGGCGGCGAGGGCGAGCCGCCCGATATGATGATCGGGTCGCCGGAGGGGCTGGAGACCTATGGGACGAACGGGGCCCGAGGAACTTCGGGACTTGCTGAGGCTTACTACAGCACCGAGGCTCCAGCATCCGGGGGGAGCGACGTCCAGCAGTACTCCATCTCGGGGCGCGAGCCCTCCACCGTCTACTTCGGAGGGCAGTCGACATCCTACTCGACCTACCGCTCCACCTACAGCGGGGCCAACTCCCTCTGGATCCTGGGGTCCTGGAGCTGGACCCAGTATGCATCGTGCCCTCTGTGGTCCTACCTCCAGCTTCTCGCCTACTCGCCCAGCGGCGGATCGGCGGACTTCTACAAGATACCCCTGAGCGGCAGTGTGGACAAAGATACCTATCGCCTCTGGCCCGGCTACAACAGGATAAACTTCCGGGCCGACGCCGCAGGTCGTCACATCCTCCTCTTCGTCGTCAACAACCAGCCGAGCAACGCCGTGGTCATCGACGTCTCCAGCGGGGGATGGCCGCCGGGTCCGAGTCCTGGACCAGGACCAGGACCGGTCCCCTCCTACGCTAGGGTGACGGTCAGGTCGAGCTGGCTTTCCGGCTACAGCGTAAGCGTCGACGACGTCCGGAGCTACAGCGACGGCAGCGACGGCAGGCTCGACGGGGTCGTCAGCTTCACCGTCGCCGGGGACCAGTACCACAGCATAAAGATAACGAGCCCAGGATACATGAGGTCGTACTACAAGTACTTCAGGAGCGGCTACGCCTACACCCTCACCATGTGAGGGGGAGGCCGAAAGGTCCGATCTCCAGCCCAGCTGAATGAGTTCGAGGGGCGGGCGAAGGCCTCAAACCCTCGAATCAGAATTTTTTGCCTATTCGAAGGCGATTCAACTTGATCAGGTCTCAGGCCCTGAGGCTCAGGACCGAGTTCGTTTGCCAGAAGACGTTGCGGCGGCGAAGAATGGCTCGAAGCCCCGTTCATTTAAGGGTCGGCCTTAAGGTCCACTCTTAGGTCACGATTGAAACAGAATAAGGTGCTCTAAAATCAAACAATCCTGTGTTTTGATTACAATTCATTTATAGTAATATTACCTTTGACATTTATGATCGATTCTTTTTGAGTGGCCCCCTCCGTCGGCGAGCCTTTTGCCTCTGCTACATTCAGAACGACGGGGATTTGTCCGACGAGTTTTGGCTTACTTTCTCCCATAAATTTCATAGACTTATTTGCATTTATTTCGATATATCCGCGATATTCCCCTTGAGTGAGGTTTGTGGCATCCAGAGTTACTTGGAAACTTATAATCTCATTTTCAGACATATTGTATGTATTATTACTACTCAGATTCAGCCAATAATTTTCATTATATGTAGTATTATATTTGGTTATAATTAAATTTTTTAAGTCCTCTCCCCTGTCCCTAATTATAATTATTTTTACTAATGTCTCGTTGGTTGAGATATTTTGGGATATCTCCTGGGGGTCAGTGATAATATGAACTGGCGGATATATCAATAATAAAAGATACATAACTACCACTGAGATGAAAATCGTAAGCATAACTAAAGCTGCTTTGGGCACTATCTAGAAATCGAGTGATATTC